>NZ_JBFUFR010000033.1:0-77324 GCF_056403315.1 Roseateles sp. P2_H4
CCCTGAGCGCGCCCCCCGTGCCCGGCCGGACGAGCGCCCGCCTTCGGACCGCCCGCCGCGCGTCGACCAGCGCCGCGTCGCCAACCGCGGCCCCGGCTTCGAGCCGCCGCAGCGCCCTCAGCAGCGCCGCAACCCGGCCCGGGAGGTGGCACCCGAGGACGGCGAGCGCCTGTCCAAGCGCATGGGCGAGTTGAAGCTCGCCTCGCGCCGCGAGGCCGACGACTGGATCGCCGCCGGCTGGGTGCGCGTCAATGGCAAGGTCGCCGTGCTCGGCCAGCGCGTCGGCCCCGACGTGCAGATCGACATCGACCCGGCCGCCCGCAACCAGCAGGCCCAGCTCGTCACCGTGCTGCTGCACAAGCCCATCGGCTATGTCTCCGGCCAGGCCGAGGACGGCTATGAGCCGGCCGTCGTGCTCTTCCAGCCCGAGAACCGCTGGACGGAAGATGCCTCCGGCATCAAGCCCAACGCCGGCCACCATCGCAATCTCGCGCCCGCGGGGCGGCTGGACATCGACTCCACCGGCCTGCTGGTGCTGACCCAGGACGGCCGCATCGCCCGCGTGCTGATCGGCGACGACTCCGACGTGGAGAAGGAATACCTCGTGCGCGTCGAGTTCGTCGGCCTGCCCGGGGCCGAGCCGGTGCCCGAGGGCACGCTGCCCAATGCGGCGCTGTCGAACAACAAGCTCGCCCTGCTCAACCACGGCCTGGAACTGGACGGCGAGGAGCTCAAGCCGGCCAAGGTCAGCTGGCAGAACGAGCATCAGCTGCGCTTCGTGCTGCGCGAGGGCAAGAAGCGCCAGATCCGCCGCATGTGCGAGCTGGTCGGCCTCAAGGTCGTCGGCCTGAAGCGCGTGCGCATCGGCCGCATCCCGCTGGGCCACCTGCCCGTCGGCCAATGGCGCTACCTCGCTCCATGGGAGAAGTTCTGACCCCAATCTGTCTTGCCGGCCCCACGGGCTGCGGCAAGACGGCGGCGGCCCTCGCGATTGCGGAGGTGCTGCCGGTCGAGATCATCAGCGTCGACTCGGCCCTGGTCTACCGCGGCATGGACATCGGCACGGCCAAGCCCACGGCCCCCGAGCAGGCCGCAGCGCCCCACCACCTGATCGACATCCTCGACCCGACCGAGAGCTACTCGGCCGCCGAGTTCGTGCGCGATGCCAAGCGGCTTGCCGCCGAGATCAGCGCACGCGGCCGGCTGCCGCTGCTGGTGGGCGGCACGATGCTGTACTTCAAGGCCCTGTTCGACGGCCTCTCCGCCCTGCCCCAGGCCGATGCCGAACTGCGCGCGGCCATCGACGCCGAGGCGGCCCAGGTCGGGTGGCCGGCCATGCATGCCGAGCTGGCGAGGCTTGACCCCGAGACCGGCGCCCGCCTGGCGCCCAACGACAGCCAGCGCATCCAGCGCGCCCTCGAGGTCATCCGCCTGACCGGCCGGCCCTTGAGCGCACTGCACGCCGCCTCGCGTGACGCAGGTGTGGACTGGCCGCTGTTCTCGCTCGAGCCCACCGACCGCGCCTGGCTGCACGAACGCCTGGCCCAGCGTTTCGACGTCATGCTCGCAGCAGGTCTTGTCGACGAAGTGAAGACGCTGCGCGCCCGCGGCGACCTGAGCCTGGCCCTGCCGTCCATGCGCTGCGTGGGCTATCGCCAAGCCTGGGAAGCCCTCGACAGCGAAGACTTCTCCGACCTGCGCGAGCGCGGCATCGCCGCCACCCGCCAACTGGCCAAGCGCCAGATCACCTGGCTGCGCAGCATGCCCCAGCGCCGCGTCATCGCCTGCGACGGCCCCCAGCCCATCGCCGAGCTGTTGGCGGGCCTGCAAAGACTGATGGGCTAGAAAGTCCTTGCGCCCGCCGGAAAGCCCCGCTAAAGTGATATCACTTTGATTCACTTTTGAGACAGGTTCACCATGCCCAATCACTCCCCGTCGCGCACCCTGGTGACCGAGAAGCCGGCGCTGGCCAGCAACGGCTATCTGATGGCCGTCGTGGGCCTGGCGCTCGTCGGCGCAGGCCTGTTCATGCTGACGCGCGGCCTGCCGCTCTATGGCATTCCCCTCGGTCTGGCCGGCCTCTTCGTGCTGATCGGCCTGTACATGCTCAACCCCAACCAGGCCGCCGCGCTGACGCTGTTCGGCGCCTACACCGGCAGCGACCGTGGCGCCGGCCTGCGCTGGGCCAACCCGCTGGCCCTCAAGAAGCGCGTCTCCCTGCGCGACCGCAACCTCAACGCGCCGGTGCTCAAGGTCAACGACCAGCGCGGCAACCCCATCGAGATCGCCGCCGTCGTCGTCTGGCGGGTGCGCGACACGGCCCAGGCGCTGTTCCAGGTCGACGACTACGAGGGCTATGTGCGCGTGCAGGCCGAAGCCGCCATCCGCCACCTGGCCGCCTGCTATGCCTATGACCATGCGGACGAAGTCGACGCCGGCGAGGTGACGCTGCGCGGCGGCCAGGACGCCGTGGCGCAAGCCCTGCGCACCGAACTGCAGGCCCGCTTCCACGATGCCGGTGTCGACGTGCTGGACGCCAAGATCAGCCACCTCGCCTATGCCCCCGAGATCGCCCAGGTGATGCTGCGCCGCCAGCAGGCCGAGGCCATCGTCGGCGCCCGCAGCAAGATCGTGCAGGGCGCGGTCGGCATGGTCGAGGCCGCTCTCAAGGGGCTGAGCGAGCGCGACATCGTGGTGCTGGACGACGAGCGTCGCGCGGCCATGGTCAGCAATCTGCTGGTCGTGCTGTGTTCGGATCGCGAAACCCAACCCGTGGTGAACACGGGCACGCTGTACACCTGATCCTGCAGGCATGGCCAGCCCCGACAAGAAGTCCTTCCCGCTGCGCGTCGACCCCGCGCTGTGGGCCGAGGTCGAGCGGCTCGCGGCGACGGAGCTGCGCAGCGCCAACGCGCAGGCCGAACTGCTGCTGCGCGAGGCCCTGGCACGACGCGGCGTCAAGCTCGCGCCACCCAAGGGTCGGGCGAACGCCGCTCGACAGGACCCAGAATCCGGTCCATGAGTCTTTTGAGTGCACGCCGCCTGTCCAAGGCCTATGGCGAGGTGGCGGTGTTTTCCGAGGTGGACCTGGACCTGCAGGCCGGCGAGATCGTCGCCCTGCTCGGCGAGTCCGGCAGCGGCAAGTCCACGCTGCTGAACTGCCTGGCCGGCCTGGACGAGGCCGACGCCGGTTCCATCACGCTGGCCGGCCAGGACCTGCGCAGCCTCGACGACGACGCCCGCTCGGCGCTGCGCCGCCGCGAGCTGGGCTTCATCTTCCAGGCCTTCCACCTGCTGCCCCATCTGAACGTGGCCGACAACGTCGCCCTGCCGCTGCGCCTGCTGGGCCAGCGTGACGACGAACGCGTGCGCCAGATGCTGGCCGCGGTCGAACTGGCCCCGCTGGCGGCACGCATGCCGCGCCAGCTCTCGGGCGGACAGTTGCAGCGCGTCGCGATCGCGCGCGCCCTGGTCCACCGCCCGCGCCTCGTGCTGGCCGACGAGCCCACCGGCAACCTCGACCCTCGCCATGCCGGCGAGGTGCTGGAACTGCTGCGGCGCTGCACGCAGGAGGCCGGCGCGGCCTGCCTGCTCGTCACGCACTCGGAGCGCGCGGCCGAGGCCACGGACCGGCGGCTGCGGCTGGACGCCAGCGGGCTGCACGCGGAATGACCTTGTGGCGCCACTTCAGCTGGCCCGCCTGGCGTGACCAGCCCGGCCGCGTCCTGCTCGCCGTCGTCGCCGTCATGCTCGGCGTCGCCCTGGCCTTCGGTGTGCACCTGCTCAATGGCGCCGCCCTCGCCGAGTTCGCACGGGCGGCGCGCGGCGTCAACGGCCAGCCCGACCTGGTGGTCAAGGCGCGTTCCGGCGCGCTGACCGATGCCGATCTCGTCGAGCTGCTGAACCGCCCCGAGGTCGCTGCCGCCAGCCCCGTCGTCGAGGCGCTGGCCTTGTGGCCCGGCCAGGTCGGGCCCGGCGGACGCGGCCTGTCCATCCACCTCATCGGCCTGGACCCGCTGGCCCTGCTGGCCTCGGCCGCCGCCGGCCAACCGCTGGCGCCCGAGCTGACGCCACAGGTCGACGGCGGCATCACCGGCCTGATGGGCGCCAACGCCGTGCACCTGAACGGCGCCGCCCGCAAGCTGCTGCCCGCTGGCGCCACCAAGCTGACGCTGCGCCTGCCCGGCGGTGGCACGCCGCGCGACATCGAGCTCAGCATCGGCGGCCGCGTCGCTGCCGACAACACCCCGCTGGGCGTGCTCGACATCGCCGATGCCCAGGCGCTGTTCGGCCGCGTCGGCAGCCTGGACCGCATCGACGTGCAGCTCGCGCCCGGCACGGACGCGAGCGCCTGGGCCGCCCGCCTGCCCACGCGCTGGCAGGCCACGCCGCCGACCGATGTCGGCGCCCATCTGTCCGACATGACGCGCTCCTACCGCGTCAACCTCGGCCTGCTGGCGCTGATGGCGCTGTTCACCGGCAGCTTCCTCGTCTACGCCGTGCTGTCGCTGGCCACCGCCCAACGCCTGCCGCAATGGGCCCTGGTGGGCGTGCTGGGCGTGTCCGCGCGCATGCGCTGGCGCCTGATCCTGACCGAAGGCGCGGTCATCGGCGTCGCCGGCACGCTGCTGGGCCTGGCCCTGGGCGTGGGCCTGGCGGCCGGAGCGCTCAAGCTGATGGGCAGCGACCTCGGCCTGCACGGCGCCAACGATTCGTCAGCCGAACTGCTGTTCAACCAGCCCCTGCTGCTGCCCGCCGTGGTCTATGGCGCCCTGGGCCTGGCCGCGGCTCTCCTCGCCGCGCTGGCGCCGGCACTGACGGTGCGCCGCATCGCCCCCGCCCTCGTGCTCAAGGGCCTGGGCCTGCCCGCCGGTCGCACGCTGCCAGCCTGGGCCGGTCTCGCGCTGCTGGCCCTGGGTGYAGCGCTGTCCTGGCTGCCCCCTCTTTTTAACGACACCCCCGTCGCCGCCTACCTGGCCATGTTCTTCCTGATGATGGGCGGCCTGGCCCTGGTGCCGGCCCTGGTGCAGGGCCTGACCGCCTTGTTGTCGCGGCTGCCGGCAAGAGCACAAGGGGCGCTGCTGCTGCTGGCCCGCGAGCGCAGCGGCGACCAGGCGACCGAGGCGCGCCGCTCGCTCGCCGGCGTCCTCGTCGCGCTGGCCCTGGCGGTGGCGATGACGGTCATGATCGGCAGCTTCCGCGAGTCGCTGATGCGCTGGCTGGACCATGCGCTGCCGGCCGACCTCTATGTGCGCAGCGCACTTCGCATCGGCGACGGCGTCCCGGCGCCCATCCCCGCGGCGCTGCTGGAAGCCCTGCCTCGCCTGCCCCAGGTCGCCCGTGCCATCCCGCAGCGCACCGCCCGGCTGCGCCTGGCAGCGGGGGCAGACCCGGTGGCGCTGACGACGCGCGACGTCGAGACCGGCAGCCTGCCCCTGATCGAGCGCTGGCAGGGCGCTGCGGCGCCCGGCGCCTTGCCCGTCTGGGTCAACGAAGCCGGGCGCGACCGCGACGGGCTGCAGCCTGGCCGCGTCTTCCAGGCCGAACTGGTCGACAGCGGCCGCACCGTCCAGCTGCAGGTGCAGGGCGTCTGGCGCGACTACTCGCGCCAGAACACCGCACTGTGGATGGCCCTGGCCGACTACCGCCGCGCCAGCGGCGACACGACCACCACCGAGCTGGCACTGTGGCTGGCGCCGGGGCAGACGCTGGACAGCGCGCGCGCCGTGGTGCGCCAGCTGGGCGGCGACAACGTCGAGATGGCCGCCGCCGGCGAACTGCGCGCGCTGTCGCTGAAGATCTTCGACCGCAGCTTCGCCATCACCCTGTGGCTGCAGGCCGTCGCCCTGGCCGTCGGCCTGTTCGGCGTCATCGCCAGCCAGTCGGCCCAGGCGCTGGCGCGACGCCGCGAGTTCGGCCTGTTGCGGCATCTGGGCCTGTCGCGGCGCCAGCTGATGCGGCTGCTGCTCATCGAGGCGAGCTTGCAGGGCGGCGCCGGCGCGCTCGCGGGCCTGGCGCTGGGGCTGGGCCTGAGCGCCATCCTCGTCTACGTCGTCAACCCGCAGAGTTTTCACTGGAGCATGGAGATGCATCTGCCGCTGGCGCGACTGGCCGCCCTGGTCGGCCTGGCCTTTGCCGCGGCCGTCGGTGCCTCGTTGCTGGCCGGCCGGCGCGCGCTGGGTGCCGACGCCGTGCGCGCAGTTCGGGAGGACGCTTGATGAAACGCCGTGCCCTGCTGCTCGCCGCGCTGCCCTTGCAGGCCCGAGCTGCCGCTCTGCAATTCCCGGCCGACTTCGGCGCGCATCCGCAGCAGAACATCGAGTGGTGGTATCTCACTGGCTTGCTCGGCGACGCTGGCGGCCCACCACGCTTCGGCTACCAGCTCACCTTCTTCCGCCTGCCCGGCCCCGCGGCCGCCGACCATCCCAGCGGCCTGGCGGCCAAGCAGCTGCTGCTCGGCCATGTCGCCCTGTCCGACCTCGGCGCGAAGCAGCAGCGCCACGGCCAGCGCCTGCTGCGCGCCCTGCCCGGCGCCGTGCACGCCATGACGGGCGATTGCGACGTCAGGTTGCGCGACTGGAGCTTGAAGCGCAGCGGCGACGGCTACCGCGCCGCCTTCAGCGGCCCCGGCTTCGCCCTGGAGCTGAAACTGGCCGCGCCCGATGCGCCGCTGCTGCAAGGCGATGCCGGCCTCTCGCGCAAGGGCCCCGATGCCGCGCAGTTCAGCCGCTATTACACCCGCCCCCAGCTCGCCGCCCAGGCGGCGCTGACGCTGGATGGCCAGCGCCACAGCCTCGCCGGCCGCGCCTGGCTGGACCATGAGTGGAGCGACAGCCTGCTGGGCCAGGCGGTGGGCTGGGACTGGCTGGGCCTGAACCTGCACGACGGCCGCGCGCTGACCCTGTTCCAGCTGCGCCGCAAGGACGGCAGCCGCGACTGGGCCGGCGGCAGCCTGCGCACGCCCGGCCAGCCCGACCGCAGCTTCACGCCCGACGAGGTCGACATGCAGCCGACGCGGCACTGGACCAGCCCGGCCACCGGCGCCCGCTACCCGGTCGAATGGCGGCTGAAGAGCCCCGCCGGCGAGATGCTGCTGAGCACTTATTTCGACGCCCAGGAGATCGATGCACGCCACAGCAGCGGCCTCGTCTACTGGGAAGGCGCGGCCCAGTTGTTCGACGCCGAAAAGCGGCCACTGGGCGCCGGCTATCTGGAATTGACCGGCTACGCGGGCCGCCCACCACTGCCGTGACCCACAATCCGCCGCCCATGTCTTCGCCTACTGCCCGTCAACCCACACGTCCCACCTTTGGCTGGGACAACCTCTCAGGCGAGCGCGCCGCCGGCCTGCCCGCCGTCGACGACCTGCCCCACACCCGGCTGCTGACCAGCGGCCGCGCCGCCCTGTTCGCCGCGATGAAGGCGCTGGGCGTGCAGGCCGGCGACAGCGTGCTGGCCCCCAGCTACCACTGCCCCACGCTGGTCGCGCCGCTGCGTGCGGCCGGTGCGGCCGTGCAGTTCTATCCCCTCGGCCCCGATGGCCTGCCGGCGCTGGACGCCATCACGCCGGCGCCCCGCACGCGCGCGCTGGTGGTGGCCCAGCTCTTCGGCCTGCCGCGCTCGCTGGCCGTCGCGAGAGCCTGGTGCGACCGGCACGGCATTGCGCTGGTGGAGGATTGCGCCCACAGCTTCTTCGGCCAGGCCGGCGAGCGTCCCATCGGCAACTGGGGTGACCTGGCGACGGCCAGCGTGTCCAAGTTCTTCCCGGTCTCGGAAGGCGGCCTGCTGGCCTCGGCCCAGCCGCTGCCCGCGCAGACGTTGCAGCCGGCCGGTGCCAGGCAGCAGATCAAGGCCTGGGTGGACCTGCTGGAGCGCGGCAGCGAGCAGGGCCGCCTGACCGGCCTGAACACGGCGCTGGGCGCCCTCTTCCGCCTGAAGAACGGCCCGCCGCGCCCGCCGGCCGCGAGCGCCCCGCCGCGCGTGCTGAGCGAAGCCGACCACATGACCGAATGCGACCTGGGCCGCAGCGAACAGGCCCCGACCGCGCTGACGCGGCAGCTCTTCGGCCTGCCACGCCAGCGCATCGTCGCGCGCCGCCGCGCCAATTACGAGACGCTGCATAGACTCACGCAGGACCTGCCAGGCGCTCGGCCGCTGCTGGGCGCCCTGCCCGCACAGGCCGCGCCCTATGTGATGCCGCTGTGGGTGGACGATGCCGAGCCCACCTATGCCGCACTGCGCGCCGCCGGCTGTGCGGTGTTCCGCTGGGACCGCGTCTGGCCGGGTGTGCCCGACTTCCACGACGACCACGGCGCACGCTGGCGCACCCATGTGCTGCAACTGCTCTGCCACCAGGACCTTGACGACGCGATGCTGGCCCGCACCTGCGCCGTGCTGAACGGGAAAAAGCTGTAACCCCATGAGTTCCTCCTCCGAACGCCCCGCCGCCAAGCAGGCCCGCTCCCTGAGCGGCCTGGCGCCCTTCCTGCGGCCCTACCGCGGCCGCATCGCGATGGCCTTCATGGCCCTGCTGCTGTCGGCCATGGCCACGCTGGCCTTCCCGCTGGCGCTGCGCGGCCTCATCGATGCGGGCTTTTCGGCCGGCGATCCCGGCGAGCGGCTGATGGCGCTGCGCGAGCATTTCCTGGCGATGTTCGGCGTCGGCGCCGCCCTCGGCCTGTTCTCGGCCTCGCGCTTCTACATGGTCACCTGGCTGGGCGAACGCGTCACCGCCGACCTGCGCAATGCCGTCTACACCCATGTGCTGCGCCAGAGCCCCGAGTTCTTCGAGACGACGCAGACCGGCGAGGTGCTGTCTCGCATCACGACCGACACCACCGTCGTGCAGACCGTCGTCGGCTCCAGCCTGTCCATGGGCCTGCGCAACATCGTCATGGGCACGGGCGCGCTGGTGATGCTGGTCGTCACCAACCCCTATGTGATGGGCCAGGTGCTGGGCATCCTGGTGCTGATCGTGGCGCCGGCGCTGTACTTCGGCCGCCGCGTGCGCAAGCTGTCGCGAGCCAGCCAGGACCGCGTCGCCGACACCTCGGCCATCGCCGCCGAGGTGCTGAACGCCGTCACCGTCGTGCAGAGCTACACCCAGGAGGCCGCCGAGGCCAAGCGCTTCTCGGCCGCCAGCGAGGCCGCCTTCGACACCGCCCGCAAGCGCACCCGCATCCGCAGCTTCATGGTGGCCTTCATCATCACGGCGGTGTTCGGCGCGATGCTGTGGGGCCTGTATCAAGGCACCCAGGCCGTTGTGGCCGGCAAGATCACGGCCGGCCATCTGGGCCAGACGGTCGTCTACGTGACCCTGCTCGTCAGCAGCGTGGCCGTGCTGGCTGAGGTCTGGGGCGATGTGCTGCGCGCGGCCGGCGCCACCGAGCGCCTCATCGAGCTGATGGAGGCGCGCTCACCGGTGGCCGAGCCCGCCCAACCAAGCGCCTTGACCGTGACCACCGGTGGCAGCCGCGTCGAGTTCGATGCCATCCAGTTCCACTATCCCTCCCGGCCCGCGACGCCGGCGCTGGACGGGCTCAGCCTGAGCGTCGCGGCTGGCGAAACGGTCGCCCTCGTCGGCCCCAGCGGCGCGGGCAAGAGCACGGTCTTCCAGATGCTGCTGCGCTTCTACGACCCGCAGTCCGGCTCGATCCGGCTCAACGGCGTGGAGACCCGCGAGCTGAGCCTCAACGACCTGCGCGCCAGCATCGGCGTCGTGCCGCAGGACAGCGTCATCTTCTCGACGACGGCGATGGAGAACATTCGTTATGGCCGGCCGACGGCGAGCGACGAAGAGGTCATGGCCGCAGCCAAGGCCGCCTTTGCCGACGACTTCATCCGCGCCCTGCCCGAGGGCTACGCCAGCTTCCTGGGCGAGCGCGGCGTGCGCCTCTCGGGCGGCCAGCGCCAGCGCATCAGCATCGCCCGCGCCATGCTGAAGAACCCGCCGCTGCTGCTGCTCGACGAAGCCACCAGTGCGCTGGACGCCGAAAGCGAACGCGTCGTGCAGGCGGCGCTGGAGGCCGCGATGCAGCACCGCACGACGCTGGTCATCGCGCACCGGCTGGCAACAATTCAGAAGGCCGACCGCATCGTCGTGCTGGACGCGGGGCGCATCGTCGACATCGGCCGGCATGAGGAGCTGGTCGCGCGCGGCGGGCTGTATGCCAAGCTGGCGGCGATGCAGTTTGGGCTGGAAACTGATGGAGTTAAATTTGAGATCTGACGCGAGCAGACGTCTCTCGAGTCGGCCCGGAGCTCCTAAACCTCAAGCGTGCGAGCGTGGCGTCTGACCCCGATGCTGGCGCTTGCAGCTTTATTGACTGTCTTTCCACTCCATAGCCAATGAGAACGTTCCTCGTCATACTTTCTATTTGCGCAATTTTCTCTACAACGGGTTGCGTCAGCTTTAGCAATCTCGAGAAATCTGCGACGCTTGCCCACAATTCACAAGACGCGATCATTGTCCTGGGTGCAAAACCCCGCTTTCGAGTAGCAATTGCACCTGGCGAAATCATTGAAGGGAAAGTAAAAATTGGCGCCATGGCGGCCATAAACACCTACCCGGAAGAAGGCTACATTGTGGGAAGAGTTTCCGCCGCAATGTTTCCGAACGAATATCATATTCAACTCATTCTTCCCGAAGGCATCAGTGGGGGCGCTTTTGGCCAAGCGTATGGCCCGTGCGGCGACGACCAAGTACTGTCGTTTCACGCCCCTGCCGGCAAGGTAATTTATGTGGGCGATGTGGAATATTCTCAAGAGAGCGGCAGGTTGGCCATAAAATACTCGGACGACATTGATCGCGCGCGAGATTTCATGAAACGCCACTATCCTGCCTTGGCCAATCAACTCGAATTCCCGGGACTGCAAACAAAACCAATCATCCACGTGAATTGCGGGGCGCGTGTAACTATCCCGGTTTACGTTCGGACCCGGTAAGTTTGAAGTTCGGAATCACCGGCAGCAGTCAAAGTGGCGAACACGCGCCCGCACCGCAGCACCGCGTCACAGACACCATGAAGTGAGGCAAGGCGCGCATCCCTCTGGATGGGCCACTTCGTCCGAGCAGAGACAATGCCGTCCATGACTGCTCCGCCCCGCCCTCCCCAGCAATACGAAGATTTCATGCGCCATGTCTACGAGCATGGCGTACAGAAAAGCGACCGCACCGGCACCGGCACGCGCAGCGTGTTCGGCCACCAGATGCGTTTCGACCTGGCCCAGGGCTTCCCGCTGGTGACGACGAAGAAGGTGCACCTGAAGTCCATCGTGCTGGAACTGCTGTGGTTCCTGCGCGGCGACAGCAACGTCAAATGGCTGCAGGAGCGCGGCGTGACGATCTGGAACGAGTGGGCGCGGGAAGACGGCGACCTCGGCCCGGTTTACGGCGTGCAGTGGCGCTCCTGGCCGACGCCGGACGGCGGGCACATCGACCAGATCGCCGACGTCGTCAAGACGCTGAAGTCCAACCCGGATTCGCGCCGCATCATCGTCAGCGCCTGGAATGTGGCCGAGCTGCCGAAGATGGCGCTGATGCCCTGCCACGCCTTTTTCCAGTTCTACGTGGCCGACGGCAAGCTCAGTTGCCAGCTCTACCAGCGCAGCGCCGACATCTTCCTCGGCGTGCCCTTCAACATCGCCTCATATGCGCTGCTGACCATGATGCTGGCCCAGCAATGCGACTTGCAGCTCGGCGACTTCATCTGGACCGGCGGCGACTGCCACATCTACGACAACCACGTGGAGCAGGTGCAGACCCAGCTTGCCCGCGAGCCGCGGCCCTACCCGACGATGACGATCAAGCGCCGGCCGGCGTCCATCTTCGACTACGAGTACGAGGACTTCGAGCTGAGCGGCTACGACCCGCATCCGGCCATCAAGGCGCCGGTGGCGGTATGAGCCGGATCACTCTCGTCGCGGCCGTGGCCCGCGACGGCGCCATCGGGCGCGACAATGCCCTGCTCTGGCATCTGCCCGAGGACATGGCGCGCTTCAAGGCGCTGACCGTGGGCAAGCCCGTCGTCATGGGCCGCAAGACCTGGGACTCGATACCGGCCAAGTTCCGCCCCCTGCCCGGCCGGCGCAATCTCGTCGTCAGCCGCTCGGTGAGCGAGCTGCCCGGCGCCGAGGTCTTCACCAGCCTGGACGCGGCCCTCGCGGCCTGCGCAGCCGCACCCGAGGTCTGCGTCATCGGCGGCGGCGAGATCTATGCGCTGGCCTTGCCACTGGCTGACAAGCTGGCGCTGACCGAGGTGGATGTCGTCTACCCTGATGCGGACAGGCATTTCCCGGCCTGGCCGCGAGAGCAATTCACCGAAGCAGCCCGTGAGCCGCGCCTCAGCGCCAACGGCATGCGCTTCGACTTCGTCGATTACCTACGCAAGGAATAGGGTCTACCTCAGCTGTGGGAATGGATGCGTTGCCACTCAAAAGTCCGCGAGCAAGGCGCGAAGTCGAAGCTGGGGTCGTCCCCAGTGAGGCGTCGCAACGCCGCGCGCGGGTTTTTGAGTGACAACCCTTAGGGAGAGGGTCTGCGCGGGCGCATGGCGTTGTTGCGCGCCTGGCCTGGGCACGAGCCCAGGCGGCGTCGCGCGTCTAGCCCTGCGCCCGCGCAGATCCTCTCGCACCCATTCCCACAACTGAGGTAGACCCCCATGTCCGGACACGGCTTCCACGTCCACGGCCCTCACGACCACGAGTTGGAGCACGCCGCCCAGCACGAGCCCAAGGGCTTTGCCGGCAAGCTGGCCGTCATCACGGCCATCCTGGCCACCGTCGGTGCCTTCTTCTCCTACACGGGTGGCGTGACGCAGGTGAACGCCGCCCTGTACAAGAACGACGCGGCCATCAAGAAGACCGAGGCCAGCAACCAATGGGCCTTCTTCCAGTCCAAGAGCAGCAAGCAGAACCTGTCAGAGCTGGCCCTGGACCTGAGCAACAACGAAGAGCAGAAGGCCAAGTACCGCGACAAGATCGCGCGCTACGAGAAGGAAAAGAACGAGATCAAGCTCAACGCCGAGAAGCTGGAGGCGGAGTCCAAGCATTTCGACGAGATGAGCGCCGAGCAGATCCATCTGCATCACCGCTGGGCCCAGGCGACGACGGCCCTGCAGGTTTCCATCGCGCTGGCCGCCATCACGCTGCTGACCAAGAAGCGCTGGATGGAGTGGGCGACGATCGTCGCCGGCCTTGTCGGCATGGCCCTGGGCGGCGCGGCCTGGATGCACGTCTGAACCTTCAGGCGGTGGCGGCCTCCCGGGCCGGCATCCAGCGCGCCATGCACTGCGCCAGCAGCTCCGGCTCGATGGGCTTGGAGAGGTAGTCCGACATCCCCGCGGCCAGGCATTTCTCGCGTTCACCGGCCAGCGAATTGGCCGTCATCGCGATGATGGGCAACTCGCGGCAATCCGGCAGCTGGCGGATGATGCCGGTGGCCTCGAAGCCGTCCATGCCGGGCATCTGGACGTCCATGACGATGGCGTCGAAGCGGTGCCGCTTCAGCTGCTCCAGCGCCTGGATCGCGTCGTCGGCAACCAGCACCTCCAGCCCGAAGGCGCCAAGCAGTTCGACGGCCACCAGCTGGTTGATGTCGTTGTCCTCGACCAGCAGCACGCGCCCGCTCAGCTGGGCCACCGGCGCAAGCTGCTGCGGCGCCGGCTCGTAGGTGGCGAGACCGCCCCTGACGATGACGCCATACAGCGTGTCCAGCAGCGTCGAGGGCGTCACGGGCTTCTGCAGCAGGCCGTCGGGTGCGTGCTCGGGCATGGCCGCCTCCACCACGTCGCGGTCGTAGGCCGACACCATGATGAAGGAGGCCGACGACAGCGAGTCGTAGCCCCGCAGCGCATCCACGACGGCGAAGCCGTCCAGGTCGGGCATGCGCCAGTCCACCAATGCGACCGCGAAGTGCTGGCCCTTGGCCTGAGCCACGCGGGCCACCTCCAGCGCCTGCGTGCCCGAAGCGGCTTCGACGACGCTCATGCCGAAGGAGCGCAGCATGGCCACCATCGTCAAACGGGCGGTGAAGTTGTCGTCCACCACGAGGGCGTTCATACCCTTGAGCATGTGGCGCGTCGCGCCGGCCCGCTCCAGTGCCTCAGCGGCCGGGGTTGCGCCGGCGGCGGGCTCCCGCAGCGCGACCGAGAAGCTGAAGGTGCTGCCATGGCCCGGCGTGCTCTGCAGCTCGATGTTGCCGCCCATCAGCGCGACGATGCGCTGGCTGATCGCCAGGCCCAGACCGGTGCCGCCATGCTTGCGCGTCGTCGAGCTGTCAGCCTGGCTGAAGGCATGGAAGAGCTGCGGCTGCGCCTCCACGGGGATGCCGGCGCCCGTATCCCGCACCGAAAACCGGATCGCCGGCGCGGTCGACTCATCGGCCGAGCCATCCGCCACGCGCGCGACGCTGATGCAGATCTCGCCCTGGCTGGTGAACTTCACCGCGTTGGCCGACAGGTTCAGCAGCACCTGCTTCAGGCGCAGCGCGTCGCCAAGCAAGGCGTTGGGCACGCCGTCGCCGCGGCAGACCACCAGCTCCACGGGCTTGTCGCCGATCAGCGTGTTCAAGGCCGTCGCGATCTCGTCGAAGACGGGGTCGAGCTCGAAAGGCGCGCTCTCCAGTTCCAGCTTGCCGGCGTCGATCTTGGAGAAATCGAGGATGTCGTTGATGAGGCGCAGCAGCGACTTGCCTGCGCCCTGGATCTTCTCCAGGTAGTCACGCTGGCGGGTGGTCAGCGTCGTGCGCAGCACGATGTGGGTCAGCCCGAGCACGGCATTCATCGGCGTGCGGATCTCGTGGCTCATGTTGGCCAGGAAGTCGGCCTTGGCCCGGCCGGCCTGCTCGGCCGCGTCACGCGCCCGCACGAGGTTCTCGCGGCCGGTGGCCAGCTTATCCGTCATGCGGCCCAGCGCGTTCTGCAACTGGCCCAGTTCGTCCGTCCGCGGACTGGGCTGCTCGGGATGCAGGTCGCCGTCGGCGACGCGGTTGGCCAGCGCCAGGCATTCCTCGACCGGCTGCAGCACCGAACGCAGGGCCCGGGCATAGCTCAGTGCGGCCGCGAACAGGAAGACGAAGGCCAGGGCCAGCAACGCCCAGACGCCGTCACGGCGCGTACGGTCGAAGGCGGCCACCGCCAGGCTCTCCTCGTGCCGCCCCGCGGTGACCACGGCGTCGATGGCCCGGCGATGGGTCTCATAGACCGACTGCACGCCAGCGAGTTCCGCACGCGCCCGGGCCGCGTCGCCCGCCTCGGCCGCAGAAATGACGCGAGCCGCGCCGTCGAACATCTGCTGGCTGGTGCGCGCCACGTCGCCGGCGATCAGCCGCTGCAGCTCCGGCGGTCCGCCGGCCGTCCAGGCGGCGAGCTCGCGGCGGCTTTCCGCGGCCAGCCGCTGCAGCTCGGCCCGCCCGGTCGCGACCGGCAGCGTGCCCTCGACCGTCTGCGACAGCACCAGCCGGGCTTCGATCAGATAGAGCGGCGGCGGCAGCACATTGGCCACCACCGCCGAGGAGTCCTGCGCCTGGGCCGCGCTGCGCCCCAGCGACTCGAAGCTCCACAGCGCGAAGGCCAGCACCGCGAGGATGGTGACGACCGCCGTCAAGCCGATCGTGTACAGGGATGAGCGCAGGGTCTTGAACATGGGTGGGGGATCGCTGGATGGGGCTCAGCGCGCACCGTCGACCACGGCCTTCAGAATTCGGATGAAGGCGACGGGATCGACGATGGGCTTGCGCATGTACTGGACGGCGCCGGGCAGTTCACCGCGCTGCGCCAGTTGGCGGGGCGTCAGGCTGGTCACGGCCACCAGGGCACGCGGACTCTGGCCTTCGCTGGCGGCGAGCTGCCTGAGCATCTCGAGGCCGTCCATATGGGGCATCTGGATGTCGGTGATGACGACATCCGCCTGTGTCTTGCCTATGGCCACGAGGCCGACAAAGCCGTTGTCGGCCACCGTCACCGACGCCCCCGGAAACGCCTCATCGACCAGAGCGGCGAGCAGGTCGCGATCGTCCGGGTTGTCGTCGACGATGACGATGTTGAGGGCCGCCTCGGCAGGCGCCGGCCCCACGGCCGCTCCGGAATGCCGGCTGATCAGTTCGTCGGCGCTGTCGGCGTCGATGCGGCGATGGCCGCCCAGCGTCTTCCAGGCCAGCAACTGGCCCGCGTCCACCCAGCGCTGCACGGTGGGAATGGACACGCCCATGCGCTTGGCGACATGGGCGGTGGAGTAGGAGCGGCGCTCCGGGGGGCTGCGGGTCTCGGGCACTTGACTACTTCCTTTGGGCAATGGCGCGCAGATCGACCTCGCCGCGCGCATAGGACTCCAGCACGCCGACGACGCAGCGGTGCTCCAGGGCAAAGGCGTCCAGCAGGCGGCTCAGGCCGACGCTGTCCGTGCCGTCATCGGCGCCCTCCTGCAGGGCCTGCGCGGCGGCGGACAGCCGACTGGCGCCCAGCGTGCCGGCGGTGGACGTCAGGTCGTGCGAGACCTTGCGCAAGACCTCGAGGTCGCCGCGGACCAGGGCCGCCCTTGCCCGGTCGGCGTCGCCGACGCGGGTGTCGAGGAAGCGGCGCGCGATGCGGTCGTAGAGCTCGACGCGGCCCAGGCAACGGCGCAGCCCCTCTTCGAACGACACGCTTGGCAGGTCCTCTGGCACAGGCTCCTCACGACAGCACCTCGATGGGGCAATTGTGAGGCGCGAGGACCGGATACGGCCCAATTCTCTTCATTTAATGCAGTAGGTGTGATTTATTTACTTTGTTTGTTTCATTCAATTTGAATGACACTGCAGGTAACCGATACGAGGCCAGCACCCGTGCGCAACCTGCCTCACACCGCCTGAAGGAGATCGACATGAACTTCCTGAGCAACCTGACCGTCCGAGGCAAGCTGGGCGCAGCCTTCGCCGCCGTGCTGGCCCTGATGGCCTTGCTCGCGGCGCTGTCGTGGCTGCAGATGTCCAACATCTACGAGCAGACCGACAAGATCCTGGTCTACCGCGTGGCGGGTGTGCGCGACAGCGGCAGGATGGCCACCACGGCGACCCGGGTCCGCACGCGCGAATACCGCGTCGCCGTCAGCCAACCCGACGAGTACGCCGCGGTGCTGGAGCGCTACAAGGAATCGGTGCGGGCCTTCGACAAGGCCAGCAAGGACTACTCGGACTTCCTCCTCGACGCCCAGGAGAAGCAGCTCTACGAGGCGGCGGCCAAGGCATGGGCCACCTACGCCAGCGCGGCCGACAAGGCGCTGGACCTGGCCAAGCAGGGGCAGCGCGAGGAGGCGATCACCGCCGTCGCGCAGACGTCCAAGCTGTTCGACGAGGCCCAGACCGCCATCGTCGCCCTGGTCAGCTTCAACGACGACGGCGCCAAGGCCGATGCCAGCCAGGCCCAGGCCCAGTTCAGCAAGAGCGGCGTCTACCTGGCCGTGACCCTCGGCCTGGCGACGCTGGTGGCCATCGGCCTGGGCTTCACCATCTCCCGCGCCATCACCCGCCCGCTGAACGAGGCGGTGCGCCTGGCCGAGGCCGTGGCCGGCGGCGACCTGTCCCAGGACATCACGGCCCAGGGCCGCGACGAGATTGCCAAGCTGTCCCAGGCGCTGGGCCAGATGGTCGTGAAGCTGCGTCACATCGTGTCGGACGTCCGCCACGGCGTGGAGTCGGTCTCGACGGCCGCCACGCAGATCTCGGCCGGCAACACCGATCTCAGCCAGCGCACCGAGGAGCAGGCGGCCAATCTGCAGCAGACCGCCGCGTCGATGGAAGAGCTGACCTCCACCGTGCGCCAGAACGCCGACAACGCCCGCGCGGCCGCGCAGCTGTCGCAGAACGCCCGTGAGGTCGCGACGCGTGGCGGCGAGGTGGTGCACAACGTCGTCACGACGATGGAGGCCATCACCGAAAGCTCCAAGCGCATCGCCGACATCATCGGCACCATCGACGGCATCGCCTTCCAGACCAACATCCTGGCGTTGAACGCCGCCGTCGAAGCGGCCCGGGCCGGCGAGCAGGGGCGCGGCTTCGCCGTCGTGGCGGGCGAGGTGCGCACGCTCGCGCAGCGCAGCGCCCAGGCCGCCAAGGAGATCAAGACGCTGATCGGCCAGAGCGTCGAGAAGGTGGACGCCGGCTCCCGGCTGGTCAGTGATGCCGGCAAGACCATGCACGAGATCGTCGCCCAGGTGCAGCGCGTCAACGACCTGGTGGGCGAGATCAGCTCGGCCAGCCACGAGCAGACGCAGGGCATCGAGCAGGTGGGCAATGCCGTCACCCAGCTGGACCAGGTCACCCAGCAGAACGCTGCCTTGGTGGAGGAGTCCGCCGCCGCGGCCGAGAGCATGAAGCACCAGGCCCAGAAGCTGTCCCAAGCGGTGGCGGTCTTCAACGTCGGCGCCTTGTCAGCGGCGCATACGGAGCCGGCCGCCAGACCGAAGGCCAAGGCTGCTGCACCTGCTGCCAAGCCGGACAAGCCGCCCGCCCGCCCCTTCACGCCGCGCGCACCAGCCCTTGCAGCCGCGGCCGAAGCCCAAGGCGACTGGTCGTCCTTCTGATGACGCCCGCCGACAGCCGGCGTCAAGGTCGCGCACGCAGGCTGACGATGCGCCGCCCGCGCGCGCCGGGCACTCGCTACGATGCTCCGTCATGCTCAACCGCATCGACGAAGAGATCACCTTCCGCAAGCTGGAGATCCTGCTCGCCTTCATGGAGAGCGGCAATCTGGCGCGGGCGGCGGAGCGGCTGGGCATCAGCGCCGTCAGCGTGCACCGCGCATTGCATTCTCTGGAGACGGGTACGCGCTGCAGCCTGTTCCGGCTCGAAGGCCGCAACCTGCAACCCACCGACGCCGCCCATGCGCTGGCCGATGTCGCACGCGAGGTGCTGCAGACCATGGCCCATGGCATCCGCGCGACGCGCGAGATCGCTGGCTATGCCGCCGACCGAATTCGCATCGGATCTCTCTATTCACTGACCAGCGTCACCGTGCCGGCCCTCATCATGGGCCTGCGCCTGCGCAAGCCCGACATCCAGACCGAGTTGGTGCTGGGCTCCAACAACGACCTGCTGCGCAAGCTGCGCGAGGGCAGCGTGGACGCCACCGTCATGGGCCATCCCGAAGGCGCGAGCGACGTCGAGTCGCAGCTGCTGTTCGAGGACGACATCTTCTTCGCCGCGCCGGCCGACTCGCCCTATGCCCAGCAGCCCGAGATCGACCTCAGCGCCTGCGCCGACGAGCGCTTCGTGTCGCTGAACGAAGGCTATGTGACCCACGACCGCTTCATCGACGCCTTCCGCGTGGCCGGCTTCGATCCCCATGTCGTCATGACGACCAACGACATCTTCTCGCTGATGAACCTGGTGGGCGGCGGCATCGGCTGCACCGTGCTGCCGGGTCGCATCCGCGGCGTGCTGCCGCGCAACGTGGTCCTGGTGCCTTTGCAGCCGCGCTTCCAGATGCGCCAGAAGATCAGCGTCGTCTTCCTGCGTACGCGCGAGCGCGATCCCAACCTGCTGTCGCTGCTGGCCGCCTGCCGCAGCCACTCGGCGGAACTCCAGGCCGCCAGACCCCTAGGTTGAACAAGGGTTAACCCACGATCCTTGCAGCCGGCGTAAACGTCATCCGGCGGGGTTGATTGATCGTCCAGGGGGCCGCTCCCACACTGCGGCCGCATACCGTCACTGATGGCGGACTCTGGAGACAAGCATGACCCTGACCCGACGCGATTGGCTGGCCGCGACCGCCGCTGCCACTGCCTGGCCCACCGCTTTCGCCCAGGCGGGCAGCCTGAAGATCTCGCACCAGTTCCCCAGCGGCACGCTGACCGAGGGCGACTTCCGCGACCGCCTATGCCGCAAGTTCGCCGCCGAGGTCGAGAAGCGCAGCAGCGGCGCGCTGAAGGCCTCGGTCTACCCGGGCTCGTCGCTGATGAAGACCAACGCGCAGTTCTCGGCCATGCGCAAGGGCGCGCTGGATATGAGCCTGGTGCCGCTGTCCTATGCCGGTGGCGAGGTGGCCGAAACCAATGCCGGCCTGATGCCGGCCCTGGTGCCCAGCTACGAGCAGGGCGCGGCCTGGAAGACCGCCGAGGTCGGCAAGCTGCTGTCCAAGGTGCTGGACGACAAGGGCGTCATCATCGTCAGCTGGGTCTGGCAGGCCGGCGGCGTGGCCAGCCGCGCACGGCCGCTGGTGACGCCGGATGACGCCAAGGGCCTGAAGGTGCGCGGCGGCAGCCGCGAGATGGACATGATGCTCAAGCAGGCCGGCGCCTCCGTCATCACGCTGCCGTCCAACGAGATCTACGCGGCGATGCAGACCGGCGCCATGGACGCCGCCATGACGTCCTCCACCAGCTTCATCTCCTTCAAGCTGGAGGAGATCGCCAAGCACCTGACCTCGGGCCGCCAACGCACCTACTGGTTCATGTTCGAGCCGCTGATGATCTCCAAGGAGGTCTTCAACAAGCTGCCCAAGGCGCAGCAGGACATCGTGATGGCCGTCGGCGCCGAGATGGAGGTCTTTGCCCGCGAAGCCGCCAAGGCCGATGACCAGGCGGCGGCTGCGATCTACGCCAAGGCCGGCGCCAAGGTCTATGACATGGACGAGCCGACGCTGAAGAAGTGGCAGGCCATCGCACGCGACACCGCGTGGAAGGACTTCGGCGAGAAGAACGAGTCCTGCGCCGCCATCCTCAAGGCCGCTCAGAAGCTGCTCTGAGGCCGACATGAGCCACGGTTTTGAAATGCAGCCGGCGGTGGTCGCCGGCATCGACCCCGACACACCCGCGCTGCTGCGGCCCGTCGCCCGGGCACTGAACTTCGTCAACCACGCCATGGTGGTGCTCGGCATGCTGGCCCTGCTGGTGGCGTCCTGCGTGCTGACCTACAGCGTCGTGTCGCGCTATGTGATGAAGGCGTCCACCGACTGGCAGGACGAGGCCGCCGTGTTCTGCCTGGTCGGTGCCACCTTCCTGTGCGGCGCCTTCGTGCAGGCCTTGCGCGGCCACGTCGGCATCGAGGCCATGGCCGGCCTGCTGCCGCGCTCGCTCAACCGCCTGCGCCTGATGCTGGTGGACCTGATGTGCACGGCCTTCTGCGCCTTCTTCGCCTGGAAGTCCTGGACGCTGTTCCACGAGGCCTGGGCCGAGGGCCAGACGACGTCGTCCTCCTGGGCGCCGCCACTGTGGATTCCCTACGGCCTGATGGCCCTGGGCATGACGCTGTTGAGCCTGCAGTTGCTGGTGCAGCTCACGGCCCGCATCAACGGCCTCTTCAAACCTGCACAAGGAGCAGCAGCATGAGCATGCTTTTACTGGGCTCGCTGTTCGGCGTCGTCACGCTGCTGTTCATGTTCTCGGGCGCGCCGATCGCGTTCGCGCTCGGCAGCGTCGCGGTGCTGTTCATGGCCATCTTCATGCCGGCCTCGGCACTCGACACCGTCACCCAGAACGTCTACGAGGAGATGGCCAGCATCACGCTGCTCTCCATTCCCCTCTTCATCCTGAAGGGCGCGGCCATCGGCAAGTCACGCGCCGGCCAGGACCTCTACGCCGCCATGCATGTGTGGATGGGCCGCATCCCCGGCGGCCTGGGCATTGCCAATGTGTTCGCCTGCGCGCTGTTCGCGGCCATGGCCGGCTCCAGCCCGGCGACCTGCTCGGCCATCGGCAGCGCCGGCATCCCGGAGATGCGCAAGCGCGGCTACTCGCCGGGCTTTGCGGCCGGCATCATCGCGGCCGGCGGCACCCTGGGCATCCTGCTGCCGCCGTCGATCACGATGATCCTGTATGCAGTGGCGGCCGAGCAGTCGCTGGGCCGGCTCTTCCTGGCCGGCATCATGCCGGGCGTGCTGCTGGTCGCGCTGTTCGCCACCTATGCGGCCTTGCGCTACCGCAAGGAATATGCGCTGGCCGAGGCCGAGTACAAGCGCACCGGTGCTGCCTCGGCCCTGCTGGCCAACGAGACCTTCACGAACCGCCAGAAGTTCGAGATGCTGCCGCGCGTCGTGCCCTTCGTGCTGCTGCTGATCGGCGTCATGGTGGCGCTGTATGGCGGCTTCGCGACGCCGTCGGAAACCGCCGGCCTGGGCGCCCTGCTGGCGCTGGCGCTGATCGCCATCATCTACGGCGTCTGGCGCCCCAAGGACGTGGCGCCCATCCTCACGTCGACGCTGAAGGAGTCGACCATGCTGATGTTCATCATCGGCATGTCACTGCTGTTCTCGTACGTGATGAGCTATCTGCACATCAGCCAGGCGACGGCGGAGTGGATCGTCGGCATGCAGCTGTCCAAATGGGTGCTGCTGGCGGCGGTGCTGCTGATGGTCATCCTGCTGGGCTTCTTCCTGCCGCCGGTCAGCATCATCCTGATGACGGCGCCCATCATCCTGCCGCCGCTCAAGGCCGCGGGGTTCGACCTGATCTGGTTCGGCATCCTGATGACCATCGTCATGGAGACCGGCCTCATCCACCCGCCGGTAGGCCTGAACATCTTCGTCATCAAGAACATCGCGCCCGACATCGACCTGCGCGACATCATCTGGGGCGTGCTGCCCTTCGTCGTGCTGATGCTGCTGGCGGTGCTGCTGATCTGCATCTTCCCGGGCATCGCGACGGCGCTGCCTGACCTGGTGATGGGCGTCGCCGCCAAGGCGCACTGAGGAGCTGACGATGAACGCTCCCGCCTGGAATCTGCGCGACCGCCAGCGTCGTGAGCGCCTCGCTCGAGCCGCTGAAGTCAGCGGCGTGCAGGGCCGACGCGTCGCCACCGAGGCCATCGTGCCGCTGCTGGAGGCCGTGCTGCAGCCCGGCGACCGTGTCTGCCTGGAAGGCAATAACCAGAAGCAGGCCGACTTCCTGGCGGAGTCGCTGACCCAGGTGAACCCGCAGCGCGTGCGCGACCTGCACATGGTGCAGTCGGTGCTGGCCCTGCCCGAGCACCTGGACGTGTTCGAGAGCGGCATCGCCAAGCGGCTGGACTTTTCCTTCTCCGGCCCGCAGGGCGCGCGCCTGGCCAAGCTGGTCAGCAGTGGCGGCATCGAGATCGGCGCCATCCACACCTACCTGGAACTCTTCGCCCGCTACTTCGTCGACCTGACGCCCAAGGTGGCCCTCGTGGCCGCGCATGCCGCGGATGCGCAAGGCAATCTCTACACCGGCCCCAACACCGAGGACACGCCGGCCATCGTCGAGGCCACGGCCTTCTCGGGCGGCATCGTCATCGCCCAGGTCAACGAGATCGTGGATGTCCTGCCACGCATCGACATCCCCGCCGACTGGGTGGACTTCGTCGTGCAGGCGCCGCGCCCCAACCTCGTCGAGCCGCTGTTCACCCGCGACCCGGCGCAGATCAGCGAGATCCAGGTGCTGATGGCCATGATGGCCATCAAGGGCATCTATGCCGAGTACGGCGTGCAGCGCCTCAACCACGGCATCGGCTTCGACACGGCGGCCATCGAGTTGCTGCTGCCTACCTATGCCGAGTCGCTGGGGCTGAAGGGCAAGATCTGCAAGCACTGGGCGTTGAACCCGCACCCAGCGCTGATCCCCGCCATCGAGGCCGGTTGGGTCGAGTCCATCCACTCCTTCGGCTCCGAGCTGGGCATGGAGGACTACATCCGCGCCCGCTCCGACGTCTTCTTCACCGGCGCCGACGGCAGCCTGCGCAGCAACCGCGCCTTCTGCCAGGCGGCCGGCCATTACGCCTGCGACCTCTTCATCGGCTCCACGCTGCAGATCGACCTGCAGGGCAACAGCTCCACCGCGACGCTGGGCCGCATCACCGGTTTTGGCGGCGCCCCCAACATGGGCGCCGATGCGCGCGGTCGCCGCCACGCCAGCCCCGCCTGGCTGAAGGCCGGCCGTGAGGTGCGCGATGGCCGGCCGGGTGCCGCCGGCACGCCACGCGGCCAGAAGCTGGTGGTGCAGATGGTCGAGACCTTCCGCGAGCACATGCAGCCGGCCTTCGTCGAACGCCTCGATGCCTGGACGCTGCAGGAGCAGGCCGGTATGGCCCTGCCGCCGATCATGATCTACGGCGACGACGTGAGCCACATCCTGACCGAGGAAGGCATTGCCAACCTGCTGCTGTGCCGCAGCGACGAGGAGCGCGAGCAGGCCATCCGCGGCGTGGCCGGCTACACGGCGGTGGGCCTGGCGCGCGACGCGCGCATGGTGGAGAACCTGCGTGACCGTGGCGTCATCAAGCGGCCTGCCGACCTCGGCATCGACCCGCGCGACGCCACGCGCAACCTGCTCGCCGCACGCAGCATGCGCGACCTCGTGCGCGCCTCGGGTGGCCTCTACAGCCCACCCAAGCGTTTCCGCAACTGGTGAGGAGGAGAAGATGACCACCCCTGGCCTCGAAACCCTGGACTACGCCCTCACCGGCACGCGCCCGGCCGGCAATTTCACGCCGGTGCTGGTCGGCGTGGTCGGCTCCGGCAATCTCGAAGTGCTGCTGGAACCCGCGGCCGGCAGCGACTGCCGCGTCCACATCGAAACCTCGGCGCGCGGCTTCGGCACTATCTGGTCGGCCGTCGTCAGCGACTTCCACCAGCGCCACCAGCTCGCCGGCGTGCAGCTGTCCATCCACGACATGGGCGCCACACCCGCCGTCGTCAGCCTGCGGCTGGACCAGGCCGCGCAGGAGCTGCAGCCATGATGTCTTCTTACGCAGAATGCTCGGCGCGCGAACGCTTGGCCATGGTCGTCGATGCCGGCAGCTTCCATGAATGGCTGCCGCCTGCGATGCGGCTGACCAGCCCTCATCTCGCCCAGCTCGGCGTGCCCTCCTCCTTCGACGACGGCGTGGCCATCGGGCGCGCGACGTTGGCAGGCAGCGAGGTCTTCGTTGCCGCGCAGGAAGGCCAGTTCATGGGTGGCGGCGTCGGCGAGGTGCATGGCGCCAAGCTGGTCGGCCTGCTCAAGCGCGCCCTGCGCGACAAGCCACGCGCGGTGCTGCTGCTGGCCGAATCCGGCGGCGTGCGCCTGCATGAAGCGAACGCCGGCCTCATCGCCGTCTCCGAAGTCATGCGCGCGCTGCTCGATGTGCGCGCGGCCGGCATCCCGGTCATCGTGCTGATTGGCGGGGCCAACGGCTGCTTCGGCGGCATGGGCATCGTCGCGCGCTGCGCCGACCACATCGTCATGAGCGACCTCGGCCGCCTGGCCATGTCCGGCCCCGAAGTCATCGAGGCCTCGCACGGCGTCGAGGAGTTCGACTCGCGTGACCGAGCGCTGGTCTGGCGCACCACCGGCGGCAAGCACCGCTGGCTGAGCGGCGACTGCGACGTGCTGGTGGAAGACGACGTCGCCGCCTTCCGTGAGGCAGCCATTGCGGCGCTGGATTCAGCGCGGCCGGTCACGCTGGACTTGCTCGAAGTCGAGCACGCGCGGCTGGCCGCCCGGCTGGACTTCGATGGCGCCGAAGCCACCGCGCTGTGGTCCGCCATGGGCGTGCAGAACGCTGCCCGCGTGCCCGATCTCGACGTGGCCGGTGTGCTGGCCCTGGGAGCCCACTGATGGACTGGCAGACGCTTGCAACCCAGCTCTTCGGCGCTGACCACGGCATCGAGCGCGACGGCGATTGCCTGCGCGGCGAGGTCGAGTTTGACGGCGAACCCCTCGCCGTCATTGGCACCACAGCCCACGCCCCCATCGGCGTGCAACTCGCGCTGGTGCAGGCCCGCGCCGTGCTCGACACGATGGCAAACCACCCCGGCCGCGCCATGCTGCTGCTGATCGACACCCAAGGCCAGCAGCTGCGCCGCCGCGACGAACTGCTGGGCATCAACCGCGCCATGGCCCATCTCGGCATGTGCATCGACCTGGCCCGCCGCCGCGGCCACCGCGTGCTCGGCCTCGTCTACGACCAGGCGCTGTCGGGTGGTTTCATCACCTCCGGGCTGATCGCCGACGCCTGCGACGCCCTCCCCGAGGCCGAGATCCGCGTCATGCGCCTGCCGGCCATGGCCCGCGTCACCAAGCTGCCCGAGGCGCTGCTGGCCCAGCTGTCCGAGTCCAACCCGGTGTTCGCGCCAGGGGTCGGCAACTATGTCGCCATGGGCGGCGTGCGCCGGCTCTGGCAGGGCGACCTGGCGCAAGCCCTTCGCGAGGCGTTGGCGGACGCGCCGACCGCGGACCGCCGCGCCGAGGACGGTGCGGCGCGCGGTGGCCGCCACCTGGCCGCCAGCGTCATGCAGCGCGTGCTCGACGCGGCCTGAGGCCATGACCGCCCTGCACCGCCACCAGATCGCAAGGCTGTCGGCTGCGGGCTGGCAGCGGCTGCTGGATCGCGATTGGGACGCCGAGGCGCAGGAATGCCTGGGTCACTGGGCCGAACAAGGCTTGCCCCTCGTCGTCACGCGCCAAGGCGCCGATGAGGCCCTCGCGATGGGCCTGTGTGCCCCGCGCCGCTGGAGCCATCGCCGCCTCGCTCTGCGTGTGGCGCGGACCGACGTGCTGTATTTCGACGAGTTCCCGCGCCTGGACCAGATCGTCATGCAACTGCCCCCGAACGCCCGACCGCCGGCACGCCATCTTGCGCTGGCTCTGCGGGCCAGCGGTGCGACGGCACGCGTCTACGGCAGCCACGGCTGGCAGCACCTGACCGGGCTCCCGCATGTGCGCGACGGCTCCGACCTCGACGTCTGGGTGGGCGTGAGCAGCGCCGAACAGGCCGACGCCGTCGCCGCGGCCTTGAACGCCTTCACCTCACTCTCCCGCCGCCTGGATGGCGAACTGGTTTTTGACGGCGACGCCGCCGTGGCCTGGCGCGAATGGCTGGCCTGGCGCCGTGGCGGTGCTCAGGCTTTGCTGGTGAAACGGCTTCACGGCGCTTCCATGGAGGCGATGGCATGAGAGCCCTTGCGTGCACCTCGCTCGCACCGACCGCCCATGAGATCGGCCGCGCCGCCACGCTGGCCCTCTACGACGAGCTCGCGCTGTCGCCCAAGCCCGGCCTCGTCACATTGACCGACCGCGGCAGCCATGCCGACATGGACGCCCACACCTTCATGCGCAGCCTGTTTGCGCTGCGCGGCTACTTCGTTCGCATCGCCGAGCTGGGGGCCGAGGGCGCGCCCTTCGAAGCGCTGGAGCGCTGCGGCATCGCGGCCGAGGCCCGCATGCTGGCGGCAACGGGCGGCATCAACACCCACCGCGGCGCCATCTTCATGCTGGGCCTGCTCTGTGCTGCAGCGGGCGCACTGGGCCGACGCCCCACGCCGGCATTGATCAGGCAGACGCTGCTGGCACGCTGGGGCGAGGCGCTCACCAGACGCGCGCAGCGGTCGCCCACGCTGCCGGGTGGCCTGGCGGCGCGGCGCTTCAATCTGCGCAGCGCTTCGGCCGAAGCCGCGATGGGCTTCCCGACGCTGTTCGAGACGGCAGTGCCGGCATTGAACCGGGCTCGCGGCCTGTCGACTCAAGACGCGCGCCTGGACACGCTGTTTGCCATCATGGCCGTGCTGGACGACAGCAACCTCGCCCACCGCGGCGGCCTCGAAGGGCTGCGCTTCGCCCAGGCGAGCGCTAGAGACTTTCTCGCCACGGGTGGCGCATCCCGAGGTCAGGAAGCCGCCCAAGCCCTCGCAGCCGAGTTCGTGCGGCGCAATCTGTCGCCCGGCGGCACGGCCGATACGCTCGCCGCCGCCTGCTGGCTGGAGCGCCTGAGCTGAATGAGCGCCGCGCCGGGCCGCCCCAAGCAAGCTCGCTCCCGCTTGGCGGGACAGGCCGCAGGCCGGAGGGTGCACCAGTGACCCTCGCACTGCTCTTCCCCGGGCAGGGCGCCCAGCATGCGCAGATGCTGCCCTGGCTGGATGCGCAGCCCGCCGCCAAGCCGGCGCTGGACGCCCTGGCCCGGCACCTGCGGCCGGACTGGCGTGATGCCCTGAACGACCCGGGCTGGCTGCATGTCAACCGGGTCGCCCAGTTGCTGTTGACGGGCGTGGGCATCGCCGCCTGGCAGACGCTGGCAGCGCAGTTGCCGCAGCCGCTGGTGGTGGCTGGCTATAGCGTCGGTGAACTCGCCGCCTTCGCGGCGGCGGGTGTGTTCGACGCCGACACGGCTCTCGATCTCGCGGCGGCGCGCGCGCAGGCCATGGACGAGAGCGTGGTGGGCCGGCGCACGGGATTGCTCGCCGTTCAAGGGCCTCACGCCCTGCCCCTGGCCCAGGCGTGGCCCGCTGTCTCCATCGCCATCCGCATCAGCGCGGAACGCGTCATCGTCGGCGGGGCCGCGGAAGACCTGGACGAGTGCGCAGCGCGTTGGGGCGCCGCTGGCCTGCGGTGTACGCGCCTGCCCGTGGGCCTGGCTTCGCATACCGCGGCCATGGCGCCGGCCGTGACGGCCTTCTCGCGGCAGCTTGCCGCGCTGGATCTGCACGCACCGCGCAGCGCCGTGGCCTGCAACTTCACGGGGGCCGCCAGCCGCAGCCCCGCCGCACTCGCCTCGGCCCTGGCGGGCCAGATCGCCAGCACCGTGCGTTGGGACGACTGCATGGACTGCATTGCCGAACGCCGCGTCCGCTGCGTGCTGGAGATCGGCCCGGGCAGCGCGCTGGCGGCCATGTGGCGCGAACGGCACCCGGACATTCCGGTGCGTTCCATCGACGAGTTCCAGGGGCCGGAGGGCATCCTGAGCTGGGCGCTTCGGCAGCTTGGCTGAACGGTGTTCAGCGCATTGACAATTAAATTTGTCAAAGCTAAATTGGCTTCATGTTGGATGTCGAAGTCATCGAGAACCCGGCGGCCGCCACGGCGGCCCTGGACCCCATACGAAGCCTGTTGCTTTCGGAACTGACGGAGCCCATCTCGGCCGCGACCTTGGCGGCGCGGGTCGGCCTGGCCCGACAGAAGGTCACCTACCACCTGAACGCGCTGGAAGCGCATGGGCTGGTGCAGCTGGCCGAGGAGCGCAGATGGGGCGGGCTGACGGAACGGCTGCTGGTGGCGACTGCGGCTTCCTACGTCGTCTCGCCGAGCGCCCTGGGCGCGGCCGGTGCCGACCCGGCGCGTGAAGGCGACAGGCTGTCCGCCAGCTACCTGATTGCCCTGGGCGCCCGCATCGTTCGCGAGCTGGGCGCGCTGGTGCGCTCTTCAAACGACTCGGGCAAGCGCCTGGCCACGCTGGCGGTGGATACCGAGATCCGCTTCCGGTCGGCCGCGGACCGCGCCGCCTTCAGCAACGAACTCACCGAGGCCATCGCCAAGCTGGCCTGGAACTACCACGACGAAACCGCCCCCGGCGGCCGCGCGCATCGCCTCGTGGTGGTGGCGCACCCGGCGCCGAAGAAATCCGAGCCCAAGGAGCCATCATGACCGTGAAGCGAGAAGCCTCAGGACGCCGATCCGTCCAGATCGAGTTCGAGGTCCCCGGCACGCCGGAAGAGGTCTGGCAGGCCATCGCCACCGGTCCCGGCATTTCGTCCTGGCTGATGCCGGCCGAATTCGAGCAGCGCGATGGCAAGCCCCATGCCTTGAAGCTGGACTTCGGCACGGGCATGGCCCCGCGCTCGGTGGTGACGACCTGGGACCCGCCGCACATGCTCGCCATGCAGGGCGAGGGTCTCGCGCCTGGCTCACCACCCATCGCAGCCGAGTGGCACATCGAGGCGCAGGCCGGCGGCACGTGCACGCTTCGCCTCGTCCACAGCCTCTTTGCCAGCACCGACGATTGGGACGACCAGCTGGAATATGTCGAGTCCGGATGGAGCGCCTTCCTGCGCACGCTGCAGATCTACCTGACGCATTTCCGCGGCCAGGCCTCGACGCTGACGAAATGGATGGTCCCTGTGCCGGGCACGGAAGCCCAAGCCTGGCAGTCGCTGACCGGCGCGCTGGGGCTGCAAGCCGCGAGCGTCGGCCAGCGCTGGACGGCGCCCGCCGGCGTGCCGGAGCTCAGCGGCATCGTGGAGTACATGAGCGAGTCGCCCTACGACATCCTGGTGCGGGTCGACAAGCCGGGGCCGGCCGTCGCAGCCTTTGGCGCGGTCGACATGGGCGGACCCTGCATGGTGGGGATGAACGTCTATTTCTACGGCGACCAGGCGGCCGCTGCGGCCGCCCGCGAAACCCCGCGGTGGCAGGCCTGGACTCAGGTGCAGTTCCCAATGCCGGCCGAGACCCCTTGAACGGCCCAAAAGCAAAAAACCGGCTCAAGGCCGGTTTGCTGCAAGCGGGTGATTGGTGGGCGGTGCAGGTTTCGAACCTGCGACCCCCACAGTGTGAATGTGGTGCTCTACCCCTGAGCTAACCGCCCAATCAGAACCTGCTTCGGCCTTTTTCAGGCCACCCCGTGAATCCAGCGCTCGATGTCCACCAAGAGAAATCTTGGTGGGCGGTGCAGGTTTCGAACCTGCGACCCCCACAGTGTGAATGTGGTGCTCTACCCCTGAGCTAACCGCCCGAGCGCTTCCGGGAACCCAAGATTATGCCACGGCTTGAGGCGCTGGCTCGACTTTGCGCCACTGACAGGCGCCGCCCGCCGCCTTGTCCAGATCGGTGAGCAGCTTGGCGTGGGCGGCCACCTCGGCATCGCTGGCCCGCAGCACCGGCAGCTCGAAGCGGCTCAGGTCCAGCACTTCGACGGCCGCGTGGCCGTCACCACCGGCGCCGTCGCCATGCTCGTCCATCAGCAGCGCGTCCTGGCCGCGCGTCAGGCGGATGTAGACGTCGGCGAGCAGTTCGGCGTCCAGCAGCGCGCCGTGCAGCACGCGCTTGGTGTTGTCCACTTCCAGGCGGCGGCACAACGCGTCCAGCGAATTGGCCTTGCCGGGGAAGAGCTCGCGCGCCATCAGCAGCGTGTCGCGCACGCCGCCGACATGATCGGTCAGCACGCCGCGCTTCAGGCGCTTGAGCTCAGCATTGATGAAGCCGATGTCGAACGGCGCGTTGTGGATGACCAGCTCGGCACCGGCGAGAAAGTCGAGCAGTTGGTCGACGATCTCGGCGAACTTGGGCTTGTCGGACAAAAAGGCCTCGGTCAGCCCGTGCACGCGCAGCGCATCCTCGTGGCTGGCGCGTTCGGGGTTGATGTAGAGGTGCAGGTGGTTGCCGGTCAACTGGCGGTTGACCATCTCCACGCAGCCCACCTCGATGACGCGGTCGCCCTTGTCGGCCTCCAGGCCGGTGGTTTCGGTGTCGAAGAAGATCTGTCTCATGCAGGTCTCGTGTTTCGCTTGGTTGCCCAGGCAAAGATGGCGGCGCCCACGATGATCATCGGCAGGCTCAGCCACTGGCCCTGGCTCCAGCTCAGCGCACGCAGGCCCAGGAAATCATCGGGCTCGCGGAAGTATTCGGCGACGAAGCGCAGCGCGCCATAGCCCATCATGAAGACACCGGAGATCTGACCGGTCGCACGCGGCTTGCGGGCATAGAACCACAGGATGATGAAAAGCAGCAGGCCTTCACCCGACGCCTGGTAGAGCTGCGAAGGATGCCGGGCGATGCCGCCGTCATTGGCCTGCGGGAAGATCATGGCCCAGGGCAGGTCGGCCGGCGCCGCGCGCCCCCACAGCTCGCCATTGATGAAATTGCCCAGCCGCACCGAGACGATGCCGGTCGGCACGCAGGGGGCGACCAGGTCGGACACCTCGAAGAAGCTGCGGCCGCGGCGGCGGCCGAAGAAATACAGGCCCAGCAGCACGCCGAGCAGGCCGCCATGGAAGGACATGCCGCCATCCCAGACCCGTATGATCTCGGTCAGGTGCTGGAAGTAGTAGCCGGGCTTGTAGAAGAAGCAGTAGCCCAGCCGCCCGCCCAGCACGACACCCAGCACACCGTAGAACAGCACGTCATCGACGTCCCGCTTGGTCCAGCCGACGGCGACGTGCTGGGGCATGCGCGAGCGCAGCGTGGCCAGCCACAGGAAGAGGCCGAAGGCGATCAGGTAGGTGATGCCATACCAATGGATGCCCCCGGAGCCGATGTGGATGGCGATGGGGTCGAACTGAGGATGAACCAGCATGGCTCGATGGGAAGAAGAGCGGCCGGCATCATAGCCAGCGCCCTTCCCTTGCCGTCAGGCGAGGCTGGCCAGCAGCTTTTTCGCTTCCTCGACATTGCGCGGATTGGCGCGCTTGTTCTGCACGAAACGCTCCAGCGCCGCCTTGGCACCGGCCTTGTCTCCCTTGGCCAGCAGGGCCTGGCCGAGGCGGTGGTCGATGGGCAGGCGCTCGGCGCCTTCCAGGGCGCGGGCGCGCTCCAGGGACTTGATGGCGTCTTCGGGCTGCCCTTGGTCCAGCGCCGTGCGGCCCAGGCCATAGGGTCCGGCCGCATGCGCCGGGTAGTCGCGCTGCAGCGCCTCGAACACGCCGCGGGCCTTGACGAAGTTCTTCTGCTCCATGTGCTCGAAGCCGACACGCGTCCACGCGCCGCGCAATTCGCGCTGCAGGGCGTGGTCGTCGCCCCCCTTCACGCCGCCCAGTTCGCGCTCCGCGCCGGCCCAATCCTTCTCGTTCATCGCCACCAGGGCGCGCAGCACCTTGGCCTGTTCGGGCTGGCGCGGCTGGGCCTGCTCCGCCAGTTCCTTGGCCTTGGCCGTGCTGCCACCGGCAAACCCGGGCGCCATCAGATAGAACTGCGCCAGGCCGCTGCGCGCCTCGAAAAGCTGCGGATCCAGCTCGACCGCCTTGACAACTGCTCCTTGGTCTTGGTGGCCAGGCCCGGCATCTTGAAGACGCTGGCCGTCATGGCCTGCTGGCCGTAGACGCGGCCGAGGGCATAGGCGCAGACGGCCTGCGGGCGCTTGTCGACGCAGACCTGCAGGGGCGGCACGGCGGCCTCCAGGCGGGCGCCGTCGTTGTCTTCCACGGCGGCCATGGCGAGGGCCACGGCGGCCTGGTCGTCATCGCCCTTGGCCTTGGCGGCGCGCACGAGGTCGGCGGTCTTGCCGGCGTCGAGCCAGGCCTGCCACTGCGGGTCCTTGAGCAGGTCGGCGCGAGCGGCGCCGGCGACCATGGCCAGTACGAGGGGAAGCAAACGAAGGGTCATGCAAGGGACTCCAGGAAGGTGGGGCGTCAACGCTGTGAAGCAGTTCACGGATGTTCGGGTTTGCCCGGCGTGACTTCAGGCATGGCTGGCAACGTGCTCGACGAATCGAGCCACCACCGGCGGCGCATCGGCGCGCCAGATCAGGCTGGTCTCGACCTGGGGCGCGCCGGGCATGGCACGGTAGCTCACGCCGGCGCGCTGCAGGCCCTGCAGGCTGGCCGGCACCCAGGCCACGCCGATGGCGGCGGACACGAGGTTGACGATGGTCTGCATCTGGATGGCCTCCTGGGCGACACCGGCGCCGCCGTGGTGGACCAGGATGGCGTCGTAGAGCGAAGGCGCCACGTCGCGCGGGAAGATCACCAGCGGCGCCGCACGGCATTGGGCATCACTGGGCGTCTCGTCACTGCTGGGCAGGGCCAGCAACAGCGGCTCGACGCCGATGGACAGGCGCTGGAAGCCCGCCGGCGCGGCGCCCGGCGTGTGGATGACGAAGCCGGCGTCGATGCTGCCGGCCTCGAATTCGCGCAACTGCACGTCCAGCGTCGCCTCGCGCAGCGCCAGCACCACCTGCGGGCAGGCCTCGCGGAAAGACCGCAGCCACTGCGGCAGGCCACCGAAGCCGACGGTCGACACGAAGGCCAGGCGCAGCCGCCCCGCCAGGCCATCCGCCACCGCCCTCACCTCGGCCGGCAACGCAGCGGCGTCCAGCAGCAGCCTTTGGGCCGACGCCTGCAGCGCCGCGCCGGCCGGCGTGAGGCGCACGCTGCGGCTGCTGCGCTCGAAGAGCTGCACGCCGAGCTGGGCCTCCAGCTTGCGCACGGCCTGGGTCAGCGGCGGCTGGCTCATGTGCAGGCGCTCGGCGGCGCGGCCGAAGTGCAGCAGCTCGGCCACGGCAAGGAATTGCTGGAGGGGTCTCAGCTCGATCATTGATTCACCATGCATATCAATGCAGAGTGAACAATATATTTGAAAAGCATCGCCACCCGCGCCAAACTGCCGGCTTCTCCAGGAGTCAGCCATGAGCTTCAACCGCCGTAGCAAGAACATCACCGAGGGCGTTGCCCGCGCGCCCAACCGCTCCATGTACTACGGCATGGGCTACCAGGAGAGCGATTTCGGCAAGCCGATGATCGGCATCGCCAACGGCCACTCCACCATCACGCCCTGCAATTCCGGCCTGCAAAAGCTCGCCGACGCGGCCGTCATCGGCCTGAAGGCGGCCGGCGCCAACGCCCAGCTGTTCGGCACGCCGACCATCTCCGACGGCATGGCCATGGGCACCGAGGGCATGAAGTACAGCCTGGTGTCGCGCGAGGTCATCTCCGACTGCGTCGAGACCTGCGTGGGCGGACAGTGGCTGGACGGCGTCATGGTCATCGGTGGCTGCGACAAGAACATGCCCGGCGGCATGATGGGCATGCTGCGCGCCAATGTGCCGGCCATCTACATCTACGGCGGCACCATCAAGCCCGGCCACTACAAGGGCCAGGACCTCAACATCGTCAGCGTCTTCGAGGCCGTCGGCCAGTTCAGCGCCGGCAAGATGAGTGAGGAAGACTTCTGCCAGATCGAGAAGCGCGCCATCCCCGGCAGCGGCTCCTGCGGCGGCATGTACACGGCCAATACCATGAGCTCGGCCTTCGAGGCCCTGGGCATGAGCCTGCCCTACTCGTCCAGCATGTCCAACGTCGAGGACGAGGTGGTCGAGAACGTCAAGCTGGCCGCCGACTGCCTGGTGGAAGCCGTGAAGGCCGACCTGAAGCCGCGCGACATCGTCACCAAGGAGGCCATCGAGAACGCCGTCGCCGTCATCATGGCCACCGGCGGCTCGACGAATGCGGTGCTCCACTTCCTGGCCATCGCCCACGCGGCCGAGGTGGACTGGACCATCGACGACTTCGAGCGCATGCGCAAGAAGATCCCGGTGCTGTGCAACCTCAAGCCCAGCGGCAAATACCTGGCCGTGGACCTGCACAAGGCCGGCGGCGTGCCCGCCGTCATGAAGGAGCTGCTGAGCGCCGGCCTGCTGCACGGCGACTGCATCACCATCACCGGCAAGACCGTGGCCGAGAACCTGGCCGACGTGCCGGCGCTGAGCGCCGAGCAGGACGTCATCCAGCCCGTCGCCAAGCCCATCTACGCCGAGGGCCACCTCGCCATCCTGCGCGGCAATCTGAGCCCGGAAGGCTGCGTGGCCAAGATCACCGGCCTCAAGACGCCGGTGATGACCGGCCCGGCACGTGTCTTCGACGACGAACAGAGCGCGCTCGCCGCCATCATGGCCAACAAGATCGTGGCCGGCGACGTCATGGTGCTGCGCTATCTCGGCCCCAAGGGCGGCCCGGGCATGCCGGAGATGCTGGCGCCCACCGGTGCGCTGATCGGCCAGGGCCTGGGGGAAAGCGTCGGCCTCATCACCGACGGCCGCTTCTCTGGGGGCACCTGGGGCATGGTCGTCGGGCATGTGGCGCCCGAGGCCTACGAGGGCGGCGTCATCGCGCTGGTGCAGGAGGGCGACTCCATCACCATCGATGCTCATCAGCTGGTGCTGAACCTGAACGTCGATGACGCCGAGCTGGCCAAGCGCCGCACGACCTGGGTCAAGCCGGCGCCGCGCTACACGCGGGGCGTGCTGGCGAAGTTTGCCAAGAATGCGTCGAGCGCCAGCTCAGGGGCGGTGCTGGACAAATTCGAGTGAGTTCGCTCGCGAACTCACAGCCAGCTTCGGCCACGAAGCTGGCCTGAAGCCGCCTGGCGGCTTCAGATCGAATTTGGGCGCTGGATCGAAGAGACAGCGTCAACTCTTCGAATGGATCAGCGTTTCTTCTTCGTCCCCGGCTTGACCTGCCCCAGCCCTTCCATCAGCTCCTCGCGCCGGGCCGCCTTCTTGGCGTCCAGCGCGTTCATGGCCTTCTTCTGCGTCAGGCCGCTGGAATCCGCCCAGGCCCACCAGACCGCGGCCAGCGCAAAAGGCGACAGCACGATGATCCAGGCCCAGAAGTCGTCCTTGTGGAACTGCACCCAGCCGCCCAGACGCAACACGATCAAGAGCACGCCGATCAACACGAAACCCATGCGGGCTCTCCTTCAGGTATCTTTGCAACCACTGTAGTCCAACGTCCCGAAAGGTTCGCATGAAGAATGTCCTGATTCTCAGCCTCGCCCTCGTCATCGCCCCTGCCGCCTTCGCCAACCAGGAGCTGGCGCAGAAGAAGAACTGCATGGCCTGCCATGCGCTGGACAAGAAGCTGGTCGGCCCGGCCTACAAGGACGTGGCGGCCAAGTACGCCAAGGACAAGGACGCCTACAAGAAGCTGGCCGACAAGATCGTCAAGGGCGGCTCCGGCATCTGGGGCCCCGTGCCCATGCCGGCCAACACCCAGGTCAGCCCGGCAGAGGCCGAGACGCTGGCGAAGTGGATCCTGACGGTCAAATAAGGCCGTCGCCCCGCCAGAACAGGCCCCGCGGGGCCTGTTTGCCTTTCGAGGCGGTGAATCCCTGGAACGCCAGTGCGGCGCATGGGGCCGGCTTCACGGCCCGGTCATGGCAATTGCCAAGAATCCACGGCGCGCAGGCCGTCTGCGCGCTCTGCTGGCGCCGCCCATGACCCACCACCGCATCCCCAAACTCGCAGCCATCGCAGCGACCGTCGCCGCCCTGTTCGCCGCGGGCGCCGCCCAGGCCGCCTCGGCCACGCTGGAAGGCTGGGCGCTGATGCCGGCCAACACCTTCGCCGAAGGCCCGACCACCGGCCAGTTCGCCAGCGGCGCGGGTGGCAACGCCCTGCCCCTGCTGGACAAGCAATCCGTGCAGGGCTTCTCCGCCGTGCTGGCCGGCCCGAAGGCAGGCACCTATCTCTTCATGCCGGACAACGGCTTCGGCGCCAAGGAAAACTCGGCCGACGCGCTGCTGCGCATGTATGCCGTCACGCCCGACTTCAAGACGGCCCTCGGCGGCAGCGGCACCATCTCGGCAGCCAACTTCACGAGCGGCGCGGCGATGCCCGGCTTCACGGCCGGCAGCTATATGGGCCTGTCCGACCCGAACAATCTGCTGCCCATCAAGATCCAGGCCGACTACAGCCGCTACTACAACAGCGCGGCCAACCCGCTGGTCGCCGCCAGCATCCGCTCCGGCCGCCAACTGACCGGCGCCGACCTCGACATCGAATCGGTGCGCAAGGACAAGAACGGCAACCTGTGGTTCGGCGACGAATTCGGCCCCTATCTGATCAAGACCAATGCCCAGGGCGTGGTGCAGCGCCGCGAGATCGGCATGCTGGGTGTGCTGTCGCCGCAGAACGAGGCCGTCATCAACGGCAGCGCCAGCGCCACGCTGGGCCGCTCCAACGGCTTCGAAGGCATGGCCATCAACCCGAATGGCGACCGCCTCTACACGCTGCTGGAAGGCACGGTCACCGGCGACCCGACGAAGACGCTGCGCATCAACGCCTTCGACGTCAACACCGAGGCCTACACCGGCCAGCAATGGACCTACAAGCTCGACACCGCCGGCACCAACATCGGTGACATGACGGCCATCAACGACCACGAGTTCCTGATCATCGAGCGCAACGGCGCCACGGCCACCGGCGGCGGCACGCCCTTCAAGAAGATCTTCAGGATCGACTTGAGCCAGGTGGATGGCAGCGGCAACGTGCTGAAGACGGAATTGGTCAATCTGATGGACATCGCCGACCCTCACGACCTGAACGGCGACGGCAGCACCGCCTTCACCTTCCCGTTCACGACCATCGAGAGCGTGCTCATCCTGGACGCCCACACCCTGCTGGTGGCCAACGACAACAACTACCCCGGCACCGGCGGCCGCAACCTGGGTTCGGACAACACCGAGTTCCTGAAGATCCATCTGGACCAGGCGCTGAATGTGTCAGCTGTGCCGGAGCCGGCCAGCCTGGCACTGATGCTGGGCGGCCTGGGTATGGTGGGCCTGAAGCTGCGCAATCGTCAGCGCGGCTGAAGCGGTTGACTGCGTGTCCAGGGTCGCCCACCGGGCGGCCTTTTTTCTAGCAATAGGTCTGGCGCGGCAGCAGCAGCGTCGGGGCCAGGCCCGTGGCGCGCTGCATCTCGCGCACGAAGTGGGATTGATCGTAGTAGCCGGCGCCCATCGCCACATCCGTGAGCGTCATGTCCGCGGCATAGCTCAGCACTGCGGAACGCAAGCGCACCGCCCGGGCGAAGCGTTTGGGGCTGACGCCCACCGCGGCGGTGAAGCGCCGCTCCAGCGTGTCGACGCTGACGCCCAGCACCTGCGCCAGGGCCGAAATCCTGATGTCCGCGGGGGTGGCTCGTATGTGGTTCACCGCCGCGACGGCCATCACATCGGCAACAGGGCCGGCGCCGATCCGTTCTGCAACACCCGCCTCCAACAGGCCCATGCGCGCCGCATCGTCGGGCGCTTCGACCAGGCGGTCGCAGAGCACCTGCAGCTCTTGCTCAGGCCACAGGGCAGACAGGTCGCAGCTACGGTCGACGATCTGGCGCGCCTCCACGCCCAAGGCCGCAGCAGCCGCCGGATGCAGATGGGCCAACACGAGAACACCGCCCGCCGAAGTGCGGATCGTGCGCGAACTGCAATGCACGCCCGTCAGCGTGAAGCGCGGCAGCGTTTCCCAGGCGCCGTGTCGCCACTGCTGCGCCGAACCGGCGATGCGCAGGCCGACGCTGACACGGCTCTCGGCCACCAATGTGCGCTGCAAGGGCTCGGCCACGCGCAGCACCACCAGACCTTCGATCAGGCCGCCGGGTGCGGAGACTTCAGACGCGATCAGTTGCATGTCGTGCGAGGCGGGTTTGCGGAAATTGTCCAATCCCGCGAAAGGCCTTGCCGGCATGCTGGCTGCACCTGAACGCACTCGACCTGCCATGCAAGTTTTCGCCTTCCTCTACCGCCCCACCCGCTCACTGAACACCGCCGAACTCACCGACCGCACCCAGCGCATCCGTGAATGGGTCCTGGCCCGGCGCGAGGCCGGCCAGGTGCTGGCGGTGTCCGTCTTCGACAAGGCCGGTGGCGTGCTCAGGCATGACGCCGACGACGCCGAACACGAAGCATCGTCCCTGGCAGGCTGCACGCTGGTGACCGCCGCCGACCTGCCTGCCGCACTGGCCCTGGCCCGGGACTTCCCCGGTCGCCACTTCGGTACCGACATTGAGGTGCGGCCGGTCGTCACCTTCCTGCCGCCACCCGTGGTGGCGCAGGGTCAATAAGCCTGCCCGAGCTGTTCCAGGATGGCCGGGTTCTGGTGATCGCTCACGTGGCAAGCCACATGAGCACTCCCCAAATCCCGCTGTCGACTTCGCCTCTTCCGCACTTCGTGCGGCTTGAGCAGCAGGGTCAGTAGGCCTGACCCAATTGCTCAAGGATCGCGGGATTCTCCAAGGTCGACGTGTCCTGGGTGACGCTCTCCCCCTTGGCCACCGACCTCAACAACCGCCGCATGATCTTGCCCGAGCGCGTCTTGGGCAGGTTGTCGCCGAAGCGGATGTCCTTGGGCTTGGCGATGGGGCCGATCTCCTTGGCCACGTGGTCGCGCAGCTGCTTGGCAATCGCCTTGGCCTCGTCGCCGCTGGGGCGGGGGCGCTTCAGCACGACGAAGGCGCAGATGGCCTCGCCGGTGGTGTCGTCCGGGCGGCCGACGACGGCCGCCTCGGCCACCAGTTCGGTGCAGCTGACCAAGGCCGACTCGATCTCCATCGTGCCCATGCGGTGGCCGGACACGTTCAGCACGTCGTCGATGCGGCCGGTGATGGTGAAGTAGCCCGTCTCGGCGTCGCGGATGGCGCCGTCGCCGGCCAGGTAGTAGCCCTTGAGCTCGGCCGGGTAGTAGCTCTTCTTGAAGCGCTCCGGGTCACCGTAGATCGTGCGGATCATGCTGGGCCACGGCTTCTTGATGACGAGGATGCCGCCCTGGCCGTTGGGCACGTCGTTGCCGGTCTCGTCGACGATGGCCGCCGTGATGCCCGGGAAGGGCAGCGTGCAGGAGCCCGGCACCAGCGTCGTCGCGCCCGGCAGCGGCGTGATCACGTGACCACCGGTCTCGGTCTGCCAGAAGGTGTCGACGATGGGGCAGCGCTTGCCGCCCACGTGCTCGTAGTACCACTCCCAAGCCGCGGGGTTGATGGGCTCGCCCACCGAGCCCAGCAGGCGCAGGCTGCTCAGGTCGGAACGCGCCGGGTGGACGGCGGCGTTGCTCTCGGCCGCCTTGATCAGCGAGCGGATGGCCGTGGGCGCCGTGTAGAAGATCGTGACCTTGTGCTTCTCGATCATCTGCCAGAAGCGGCCGGCGTCCGGGTAGGTGGGCACGCCCTCGAAGACGATCTCGGTGCCACCCAGGGCCAGCGGGCCGTAGGTGATGTAGGTGTGGCCCGTGACCCAGCCGATGTCGGCCGTGCACCAGAAGATGTCGTCGTCCTTCAGGTCGAAGGTCCACTTGGTCGTCAGCGCCGCATGCAGCAGATAGCCGCCGGTGCTGTGCTGCACGCCCTTGGGCTTGCCGGTGGAGCCCGAGGTGTAGAGCAGGAAGAGCGGGTGCTCGGCCTCGACCCATTCCGGCGCGCAGCTCGTCGACTCGGCGTCCATCAGGTCATGCAACCAGACGTCGCGGCCGTCGATCCAGTTGATCTTTCCGCCGGTGCGCTTGTAGACGATGACGTCCTTCAGCGTCGGGCACGAGCCGCCGTCCAGCGCCTCGTCGACGATGGCCTTCAGCGGCAGGGCCTTGCCGCCGCGGGCCTGCTCGTCGGCGCAGATGATGGCCACGGCGCCGGCGTCCTGCACACGGTCGCGCAGCGACTGGGCCGAGAAGCCGCCGAACACGACCGAGTGCGTCGCACCGATGCGCGCGCAGGCCTGCATGGCCACCACGCCTTCGACGGACATCGGCATGTAGATGACGACGCGGTCGCCCTTCTGGATGCCACGGCCCTTCAGCGCGTTGGCGAGCTGGCTGACCTTGGCCAGCAGCTCGGCGTAGGTCACCTTGGTGACCGTGCCATCGTCGGCCTCGAAGATCAGCGCGGTCTTGCCGCCCTTGCCAGCCTCGACATGGCGGTCCAGGCAGTTGTAGGAGACATTGAGCTTGCCGTCCTCGAACCACTTGAAGAACGGGGCATCGCTGTCGTTGAGCGTCTTGGTGAAGGGCGTCTGCCAGCTCAGCAGCTCGCGGGCCTGGCGGGCCCAGAAGCCGGCGTAGTCCTTCTCAGCCTCGGCCACCAGCGCGGCGTAGCCTGCTTCACCCTTGACGTGGGCATTGGCGACCCATTCGGGGCTGGGGGCGTAGGTGTTCAGCGTGCTCATCGGTGTGTCTCCTCGTTTGGCTGCTTGGCGCGCACTGTGCGAGGAGTCACTGACGAAGCCCTTACTCTCGGCTCACCGTCCCAGCCATGGCCCGGCGCCGCAGCCAGGCGACCAGGCCCAGGCTGAGCGACACCAGGCCGGCACTGGCCGGCTCCGGCACGTTTGCGATCTGCAGATTGTCTATCGTCAAGGCCCCGTCGAAGCTGGCGGTGCGAATCCTCAGTTCGTCGAAGACGATATCGCGGAAACCAAAGATGTTGACCGGGTCCAGCACCGACGACGGCGCGGTGGCCGCCTCGACCAGCACGCCGTGCAGATAGGCCTCGAGGGTCGAGATCCCCTGGTCGGCCGTCACCAGCGCGAACGCCGCGGCCGTGGTGGGCGCCAGGAAGTGGATGGTGAAGTCGTCCTCGTGGCCGATGCCGGCCCGGTAGTTGCCGATCCGGTTGCCGCTCATGTTCGGAAACCGCGGGTCCAGGTCGGCGTTGGCAAAGGCGGCCTCGAACCGCAGGCCCAGGCCGAGGAACTGGTCGGTGACGCGCTGGTTGGGGCCCAGCGGGATACCGTCGAAATCGACGCTGCGATGCGGCTCGTTCAGCCCGACACCGTCGTGGATGAAGCCGGCCCGGGCCGCGCCGGTCATCAGGGCCAGGGTAGCGAGGGCGGCCGCCGGCAGGCGTCGCAATTGCGCTTGAATCATGTCGAACTCCCAGGGATTGAAGGCGACGGAGCAAAGACCCCGTCCCTCTTCAGGACGCAGGCGGCCGCCCGATCCGGACACGCCCCCCTAGGTTCATGGAAGCGTTCACTGCCCCAGCAACACCCCCAGCAGCAGCCTGGCCTTGTCCCAGTCGCGCCGCACCGTGCGGTCGGTGAGCTGCAGGGCCTCGGCGATCTCGAGGTCGCTGTAGCCACCGAAGTAGCGCATCTCGACGACCTTGGCCAGGCGCGGCTCGGCGGCGGCCAGCGCTTCGAGGGCCTCATGCACCTTCAGCACCTCGTCTTCGCCGGCCGGCGTGCTGTCGGCGATGTGGGTGTCCAGTGTCAGCCGGGCCAGGTCGCCACCGCGGCGCTGGGCCTGGCGCTCGCGCACCGCGTCGATGATGACGGAGCGCATCACCTGCGAGGCATAGGCGAAGAAGGCGCGCCGGCTGTCCGGCCGCAACCGGCCGCTGCCGAGGAAGCGCAGATAGCTCTCGTGCACCAGCACCGTCGTGTCGAGCACGGTGTTGCGGCCGCCGTCGCGCAGGCGTGAGCGGGCCAGCTTGCGCAGTTCGCTATAGGCGGCAGCGAAGAGGCGGTCCTGGGCGCCGGCACTACCGGCATTGACCTGCTCGATCAGGATTTCGATGGTGTCGTCTGGCACGGGCGCATGCTGCCAGCGCCCGGCCGCCACGGCCATCATCCGGACTGGGGATGTCCGCTCTGGCCACGCGCTTGCGTCTGACCTAGCGTGCGAACCCCATGAAAAGAGTAAAGCGATGCTGACCCCGGAGGACATGAGCCGGCTGAGCCGGCTGCTCGACGAAGCGCTGGCGCTCGCCCCGGAGCGCCGCGAAGCGTGGCTCGCCGCCCTGCCACCCGAGGCCGCCCACCTGGCGGCGCCGCTGCGCGACATGCTGTCGCGAGCCCCCAACCCCCTGACCCTGCCGCGCCTGGGCAGCTGGGAGGGCGAGGATGCGGCGGCCGTGCACGCGGGCGACCGCATCGGCCCCTACCGCCTCATCGAGGAGATCGGCCGCGGCGGCATGGGCAGCGTTTGGAGGGCCGAGCGGGCGGATGGCAGCTACCAGCGCGAGGTGGCGCTGAAGCTGCCGCGGCTGACCTGGGGCGACGGGCTGGCCAGGCTGATGGCCCAGGAGCGCGACATCGGCGCCATGCTGGAGCACCCAAACATCGCCCGCCTCTACGACGCCGGCATCGACGCGCGCGGCTGGCCCTATCTGGCCCTGGAACTGGTGGCCGGCCGGCCCATCGACGCCTGGTGCCGCGAGCAGGGTCTCGGCGTTGCGGACAAGCTGGCCCTGCTGCTGCAGATCATGCGCGCCGTCAGCTATGCCCATGGCCGCCTCGTCGTGCACCGCGACATCAAGCCGTCCAACGTGCTCGTCACGCCGAGCGGCGAGGTCCGGCTGCTGGACTTCGGCATCGCCAGGCTGCTCGGCAATGCCGCTGCCGACGTGACCGAGGACGGCATGCGCCGCCTGACGCCGCACTACGCCTCCCCCGAGCAATTGCGCGGCGAGCCCGTGACGGTGGCCACCGACGTCTACAGCCTGGGCGTGCTGGCCTTCGAGCTGCTGACCGGACAGACGCCGTATCGCCTGGCCCGCCCGAGCCGCGCCGCCTGGGAGGAGGCGGTGCTGCAAGGCGAGCCCGAGCGGGCCAGCAGCCGTTGCGAGGACAGCTCGACGGCCCGTGCGCTGCGCGGCGACATCGACGCCATCCTCGCCAAGGCGCTGAAGCGCGACCCCGCCGCGCGCTATGCCAGCGTCGACGCCTTCGCCCAGGATCTGGAGCGCCATCTGCGCGGCGAGGCCGTGCTGGCCCAGCCGGACAGCGCCTGGTATCGCCTGGGCCGCACGCTGCGCCGCCACCGGCTGGCATTCGCGACGACGGCCATCGTCGTCATGGCCCTTGCCGTGGGCGGCGGCCTCGCCCTGCGCCAGGCCCAGCGTGCCGAACTGGCCGCCCAACGCCAGCGCGTCGTCACCGGCTTTGCCGCGGCCCTGCTGCGCGCCAGCCAGACGGCCTTCCACGCCCGCGCCGACGCCCGCTACCCCACGCCCGAGCTGGCCTTGGCTGACAGTGCCGCGTTGATCGAGCAGCGCTTTACCGGCGAACCCGAGCTGCAGGCCGAACTGCTGGGCGCCGTCGCCCGGCTCTTCCTGGACATGGGCCGGCCTCAGCTAGCCGCCCAACAGGCCGGCCGGCAGTTCGAGGCCCTGCAGCGCGCGGGCGCCTCACCCGCCGAGCGCGCCAGGCCCCGTCTGCTTGCCGCCCAGGCCTGGTTGAGCGCCAGCCAATGGCCCGAAGCCGAAGCGGCGGCACACGAGGTGTTGATCCTGGCCGGCAGCGACACGGTGCTGCGCGCCGAAGCCCTGGCCTGCCTCGCCCAGGCCATCTGGTGGGGCGGACGCCCCGACGCAGCCGCAGCGCCGCTGAAGACCCTGGAAGAGCTGCTGCCTCGCCTGCCTGCCAGCACCACGGCGGCCGCACGCTGGCATGCGCTGCGTGCCGAGATGGCCGAGCGTGACGGGCACTTCGAGCAGGCCGACGGCCATTTCGCGCGCGCCGTCGAACTGGCCGCAGGACCCGACCCGATGCTGGCCCAACGGTTGCGCCAGCTGGCGGCATACAGCCTCGTGGAACGCGGCCAGTTGGAGGCCGCCCGGCCGCTCGTGCAGGCCACCGCGCAGGGCTTGCGCGAACAGGGCGGCGAGGCGGCCATCGAAGCCCGCGTCGTCGAGGCCGAGTTCGCCGTGGCGGCCTGGCGCCACGGCCAGCTCAACTTCGCCCAGGCTACCGAGGCCGTGGACTCCGCCGAAGCCTTCATCGACGCACAGCGGGCCCGGCCGATGGACCTCTCGACCCGCATCGGCTACGCGCGCGGTGACCTGGCCCTGACCCATGGCGATGTCCAGGCCGGCATACGGGCCGCGAAGGGCTCCGGCGACTGGCAAAGCCCACTGCCACGCGAGGTGCAGGGGCTGCGCAGGGCGCGGTTCTGGAGTGACCTGAGCCTGGCGACGGGCGACCCCTTCGCCCGGGATGTCGGCGCCTGGCTGGCGCGGGGGCGCACGCAATTGGGCATGGTCGGGCATCCGGATACGGCGGCCGACACCGCGCGCGCCGCGCTGGCGCAAGCCTGGCACGGCGACCCTGCAGCCGGGCTGGCCTGGCTGGACCACACGCCGGCGATCGAGGGCATGGGCGCGCAAGCCATCGCCGCCCGCGCGCAACTGGCCTGGGTGCGGGCGCAGATTCTGCTCGACCTGGACCGCCCCGCTGCTGCGGCAAGCGCCGTGCAGGGGCAGCCGCCGGTGCCGGTCAGGGCCGTGCGCGAGGAGCTGTTCAGCACCGCCGCCGTCGCCGCCCAGCTCGCCTGCACGCAAGGCCAGGCCGCGCGGGGTCGGGACGAGCTGGTCGCGCAGGCCGAGGCCCTGCTGCAGGACCGCAACCCCGCCGCACCCCGCCCCGCCTGGCTGCGCGCCCACGCCGGCCTGTGCGCTCTGGCCGCTGGCGACCGCACTGGCGCCCTCGCACTGGCAGCCCAGGCCCGCCAGGCCTTCAAGGCGCAGCCCGACGTCGCACCCTACTTCAAGCGGCCCCTGCTGGAACTGGAAGCGGCGCTGCGTCACTGACACGAGCCCTCCCTAGAATCCGACCGCTCTTCCCCTGCCCCCGAAGGATCCGATGACCGCCCCGCTGCGCCCCCTGCCCCGCCTCATCTTCGCCAGCCGCTGGCTGCAGCTGCCGCTCTACCTCGGGCTGATCCTGGCCCAGGCGGTCTACGTCTACCAGTTCTGGACCGAGCTGGTGCATCTCATCGAGGCGGCCTTCGGTGACCAGCACGCGTTGGAGATCCTGGTCAAGAGCATCGGCTACAAGAGCGCGCCGCTCAAGGATGCCGCCGGCCTGATCGTGGGCTACGAGCCCATCGTCAAGCTCAACGAGACCGTGCTGATGCTGGTCGTCCTCGGGCTGATCGACGTGGTCATGATCTCCAACCTGCTGATCATGGTCATCGTCGGCGGCTACGAGACCTTCGTGTCGCGCATGGACCTCGACGGCCACCCCGACCAGCCCGAGTGGCTGAGCCATGTGAACGCCTCGGTGCTGAAGGTCAAGCTGGCCACGGCCATCATCGGCATCAGCTCCATCCACCTGCTGAAGACCTTCATCAACGCCGACAACTACGCCGAGAAGACGCTGATGTGGCAGACCATCATCCACGTCGCCTTCCTGTTGTCGGCCATGGCCATCGCGATGACGGACCGGCTGCTGCCACAGCCCGCCCACCACGGCGACAAGCACTGAGTCAGCGGCCGACCATCTGACCTGGCACCACCCAGGCGTCGAACTGCTCGGCCGTCACATGGCCGAGCGCCAACGCGGCCTCCCGCAGGCTGCTGCCATCCTTGTGCGCCTTCTTGGCGATCTGGGCGGCCTTGTCGTAGCCGATGTGGGGGTTGAGCGCCGTCACCAGCATCAGTGAGCGCGCCACCAGCTCGGCGATGCGCGCCTCGTTGGGGGCTATGCCGACGGCGCAATGCCGGTTGAAGCTGGCCATGCCGTCCGCCAGCAGGCGCACGCTCTGCAGGAAGTTGTGGATGACCATGGGACGGAAGACGTTGAGCTCGAAGTTGCCCGACGCACCGCCAATGTTGATGGCCACGTCATTGCCCATGACCTGGGCGGCCAGCATGGTCACCGCCTCGCTCTGCGTCGGGTTGACCTTGCCCGGCATGATGGACGAACCCGGCTCGTTCTCCGGGATGCTGATCTCGCCGATGCCGCTGCGCGGGCCGCTGGCCAGCCAGCGCACGTCGTTGGCGATCTTGTTCATGCTGGCGGCCAGCGTCTTCAGTGCGCCATGGGCATGGACCAGGGCATCACAAGAAGCCATGGCCTCGAACTTGTTGGGCGCCGTGACGAAGGGATGGCCGGTCAGCCGTGCCAGTTCGGCCGCCACGGCCTCCGCATAGCCCTTGGGCGCATTCAGGCCGGTGCCGACGGCCGTGCCGCCCAGGGCCAGCTCGTGGAGATGCGGCAGCGCCGCCAGCACATGGCGCTCGCCATGGGCCAGTTGCGCCACCCAGCCCGAGATCTCCTGCCCCAGCGTCAGCGGCGTCGCATCCTGCAGATGGGTGCGGCCGATCTTGACGATGCCGTCAAACGCCTCGGCCTTCTGCCGCAGCGTCTCTCGCAAGGCCCGCAGCGGCGGCAGCAGCCGCTCCGTCAGCGCCTGCACGGCGGCCACATGCATCGCGGTCGGGAAGACGTCGTTGCTGCTCTGGCTGCGGTTCACATCGTCGTTGGGGTGCACCAGCCGCCCCTCGCCGCGCTCGCCGCCCAGCAGCTCGCTGGCGCGGTTGGCCAGCACCTCGTTGACGTTCATGTTGGTCTGCGTGCCCGAGCCGGTCTGCCAGACGACGAGGGGGAACTCGTCGACATGCTGACCGCCAATGACCTCATCGGCCGCCGCCACGATGGCCTCGGTCTTCTTCGCGTCCTGCAGGCCCAGCGCCTGGTTCACCACCGCCGACGCCCGCTTCACGCGGGCCAGCGCCCGGATCAGCTCGGGCGCCTGGCGCTCGCCCGAGATGTCAAAGTTCTGCAGCGAGCGCTGCGTCTGCGCGCCCCACAGCTTGTCGGCCGGCACCTCGATGGGGCCGAAGGTGTCGCGTTCGAGTCGGGTGGTCATGGGGTTGCCGAAGCGTGAAAACAGAATCACCAGCATAGGCTCGATGAGAACCATTCTCATCAGTAGGGCTTCGATAATGGGAGGGTTTGTCCACCCACCTCCGGACCGCCTCATGAGCACCACGATCCGCCAGCAAGACCTCATCGACAGCGTTGCTGCCGCCCTGCAGTACATCAGCTACTACCACCCGGCCGACTACATCGCCCACCTGGCCCGCGCCTACGAGAGCGAAGCCTCGCCGGCCGCCAAGGACGCGATCGCGCAGATCCTCACCAACAGCCGCATGTGCGCCGAAGGCAAGCGGCCCATCTGCCAGGACACCGGCATCGTCAACGTCTTCCTGAAGATCGGCATGGACGTGCGCTGGGAAGGCTTCAAGGGCAGCATCGAGGACGCCGTCAACGAAGGCGTGCGCCAGGGTTACCTCAACCCCGACAACAAGCTGCGCGCCAGCGTGCTGGACGACCCCATCTTTGCGCGCAAGAACACCAAGGACAACACGCCCGCCGTCGTGCAGATGGAGCTGGTGCCCGGCAACACCGTGGACGTCATCGTCGCGGCCAAGGGCGGCGGCTCGGAGAACAAGAGCAAGGTCTATATGCTCAACCCCAGCGACGACATCGTCGACTGGGTGCTGAAGACCGTCCCGACCATGGGCGCCGGCTGGTGCCCGCCCGGCATGCTGGGCATCGGCGTCGGCGGCACGGCCGAGAAGGCCGCCCTGCTGGCCAAGCAGGCGCTGATGGAAGACATCGACATGTACGAGCTGCTGCAGCGCGGGCCGCAGAACAAGCTCGAGGAAATGCGCATCGAGCTCTACCAGAAGGTCAACGCGCTGGGCATCGGCGCCCAGGGCCTGGGCGGCCTGACGACGGTGCTGGACGTGAAGATCAAGACCTTCCCGACGCATGCGGCCAGCAAGCCCATCGCGATGATCCCGAACTGCGCGGCCACCCGCCATGCGCACTTCGTGCTGGACGGTAGCGGCCCGACCTACCTGGAGCCGCCCAGCCTGGACCTGTGGCCCGACGTGAACTGGGCGCCCGACTACAACAAGAGCAAGCGTGTCGACCTGAATGCGCTGACACGCGAAGAAGTGGCGAGCTGGAAGCCGGGCGAGACGCTGCTGCTGAACGGCAAGATGCTGACCGGCCGCGACGCCGCGCACAAGCGCATCCAGGACATGCTGGCCAAGGGTGAGACGCTGCCGGTGGACTTCACCAACCGCGTCATCTACTACGTCGGCCCCGTGGACCCGGTGCGCGACGAAGTGGTGGGCCCGGCCGGCCCGACGACGGCCACGCGCATGGACAAGTTCACCGACATGATGCTGGCCAAGACCGGCCTCATCGCCATGATCGGCAAGGCCGAGCGCGGCCCCGTCGCCATCGAGTCCATCAAGAACCACAAGAGCGCCTACCTGATGGCGGTGGGCGGTTCAGCCTACCTCGTCAGCAAGGCCATCAAGGGCGCCAAGGTGCTGGGCTTCGAGGACATGGGCATGGAAGCCATCTACGAGTTCGACGTGGTGGACATGCCCGTCACCGTGGCCGTGGACGCCAACGGTACCAGCGCCCACATCACCGGCCCGGCCGAGTGGAAGCAGCGCATCGCCTCGGGCAAGGCCGTGGCGATCCCGGTCGCCGCAGGCTGAGGCCTAGCGCTTCGGCGGCGGTGCCGAAGCGCCCGGCGGCGGGGGCGGCGGCATGTCCTTGGGCCGGCAGGCCAACGGCCGGCCCTCGGGCGCCCAGCAACTGCCCTTCATCGTGCGGCTCTCGTGCGTGAAGCTGCAGTCCGCGCCGGCCTTGGCCGTCTTGCAGGCGGCCAGCGCCTCGGGCGGCGGGCCACGGTGTTCGCCACCCGGTGGCGGACCGCCCTGGGGCTGGGCGCTCGCGGCGGCAGCGACGAAAAGAAGGCTTAAACACAGGCGGGTCTTCATGAGCGTCATTCGTGGGGAGGGGTGAGGTGCATCTTGCCGCCAGATCGTGAATGCAATGTATGCATCGCCTCCACAATGCTTCACGATGCCTATCCAAATCCGCACCCTCCAACCTTCTGATCGCAGCGACTGGCAACCCCTCTGGGACGGCTACAACGCCTTCTACGGCCGAGCCGGTGAAACCGCCCTGCCCGCCCAGGTCACCGAAACGACCTGGGCACGCTTCTTCGACGCCACCGAGCCGGTGCACGCCTTCGTGGCCGTCGACGAAGACGGCCGCCTGCTCGGCCTCACGCATTACCTCTACCACCGCAGCACGACGCGCATCGAGCTGACCTGCTATCTGCAGGACCTCTTCACCACGCCCGAGGCCCGTGGCCGTGGCGTCGGCCGCGCGCTGATCGAGGCCGTCTACGCGGCGGCCCGCGAGGCCGGCGTGAAGCGCGTCTACTGGCAGACCCACACCACCAACGCCGCCGGCCGCGCGCTGTACGACAAGGTCGCGCAACACCTGGGCTTCATCGTCTACGGCCATGACGTCGCCTGACATCCCGGCGCCGGAGGGCGACTTCCATCCCGTCGCGAGCTGCTCGACGCCGACCGAGGCGCATCTGCTGAAAGGCGTGCTGGAGTCGGCCGGCCTGGACGCCGTCACCACCGACGGCCATTTGCTGCAGGCCTACGACTGGCTGACGCCCGCCGTGGGTGGCGTGCGCGTGCTGGTGCCGGCGGCCCAGGTCGCCGCGGCCAACGAGGCACTGGCGGCCTACCGAGCGGGCGACTACGAGCTGCCGGGCGAAGACGCGACGCCGCGGTCCGCCACCGAGACGCTCGCCGCGCCCATCTTCAGCCCCGACATCGCCGCGCTGCTGAGCTTCTTCGTCGTGACGCCCGCCTTCGGTGCCGGTGTGCAGCTGCTGAACGCACGCGCCCTGCAAGGCCGCGCAGCCGGCGCCTTGACCTGGGCCTGGTTCGGCCTGCTGGCCGCGGCCACCTTGACGACCATGGTCGCCGTCGCGCGCTGGCCCGACGGGCCCCTCAACCCCGCTGGCGTGGCGCTCGTCACGTCGCTGCTGACGGCGGCCTGGTATCTGACGGCCGGCCAGCCCCAGAGTCGCGCGGTGCTGCAGCGCTACGGTCCGGCCTACCCGCGCCGCAGCCTCGTGCCGCTGGCGCTGGGCGCGGTGGCCGCGCAATTCGTGCTGGGCTTCTTCATCGCCTCCTGGCTGCAGTAGACGGCGGCTTTATGCTGGCCTCCCCTCGGAGGACTCTCACGTGCGCCTGTTCCCATTTGCCGCCGTCCTGGCGCTGCTGTGCACCCTGTCGCCGCTCGCCCAGGCGCAGGCCGTCGCCTGCTCGCTGTCGCCGGTCGCCGGTGAGATGCGCGAACTGACGTCGGGCGGCCGCACGCGCACCTACCGGCTGTTCGTCCCTCCCGCCGTCGCGGGCCGCACGCAGCTGCCGCTGGTCTTCGACCTGCATGGCACCGGCGGCAAGACTGCCGGTCGTGCCAGGGAAAGCGGCTTCGAGGCCCTGGCCGCCCGCGAAGGCTTTGCCGTCGCCACGCTGCAGGCCGAGGAATCGCGCTGGAACGTGCCGGTGGCCAGCATCCGCGCTGACGATGTGCAGTACGTGTCCGACGTCCTCGACCACATCGCCGCCCAGGTCTGCATCGACGCCAGGCGCGTGTATTCGACCGGCTTCTCGGGCGGCGGGCGCATGTCCTCGCTGCTGGGCTGCCGGCTCAACCACCGCATCGCGGCCATCGCGCCGGTGGGCGGGCTGCGCTGGCTGGGCCCCTGCCCGGGGCGCGCCGTGCCCGTGCTGACCGTGCACGGCCTGGCCGACCTGACCAACCCCTACGAAGGCCACGGCGACCGCGGCCCCGAATGGGTCGAAAGCGTGCCCGAAGCCCTGGCCGGCTGGGCGGCCCACAACCGTTGCCAACCCAAGCTCGTGCAGGATGCCCAGCCCGGGCCGCTGCAGACGGTCCGCTACGCTGGCTGCACCGGCGACGCCGAGGTCAGGTTGCTGCGCATCGACGGCATGGGCCACATCTGGCCCCGTACCGAGGTCGATGCGACCGCCGTGATCTGGCAGTTCTTCAAGGCCCACCCGCTGCAATAAAAGGAGACCCGCATGTCCAACATCCGCGCCTACGCCGCCCTTTCCCCCGGCGGCGCCCTGCAGCCCTTCGACTACGACCCCGGCCCGCTGGGCGACGAGGAGGTCGAGATCACGGTCGAGCACTGCGGCATCTGCCACTCCGACCTCGCCATGATCGACAGCGAGTGGTTCCCGGCCGCCTATCCCGTCGTGCCCGGCCACGAGGTCGTCGGCCGCATCACGGCCCTGGGCGCCCATGCCAAGGGCCGCCAGATCGGCCAGCGCGTCGGCGTGGGTTGGCATGCCAGCAGCTGCACGCACTGCAATTTCTGTCTCGGCGGTGAGCAGCACCTGTGCGGCAAACGCCAGCCGACGCTGATCGGCCGGCACGGTGGCTTCGCCGACCGGCTGCGTTCGCACTGGAGCTGGGCCGTGCCCCTGCCCGACGCGCTGGACCCCGCCGCGGCAGGCCCGCTGATGTGCGGCGGCGGCACCGTCTTCCTGCCCTTCGTGCTGCACGCCATCAAGCCGACCGACCGCGTCGGCGTCGTCGGCATCGGCGGCCTCGGCCACCTGGCCGTCAAGTTCGCGCGCGCCTGGGGCTGCGAGGTGACAGCCTTCACGTCCAGCGCCTCCAAGCGCGACGAGGCGCTGGCCCTGGGCGCCCACAAGACCCTGTCCAGCGTCGACAAGGCCGAACTGAAGGCCGCCGCCGGCAGCCTGGACTTCCTGCTCATCACCGTCGGCGCCGCGCTGAACTGGGATGCGCTGCTGGCCACGCTGGCACCCAAGGGCCGCATGCACCTGGTGGGCGTCGTCACCGACGCGATGAACCTGAAGAGTGGTGGCCTGCTGAGCTGGCAGAAGAGCCTGTCGGCGTCACCGACGCCGCCGCCCTCGGTCCTCAGGACCATGCTGGAGTTTTCCGCACGGCACCAGATCCTGCCGCAGGTGGAGCGCTTCGCGATGAGCCGCGTCAACGACGCCCTCGATCACCTGCGCTCCGGCAAGGCGCGCTACCGGGTCGTGCTGGACGCCGACTTCCGCTGAGCGCGGCGCAGGCCGAACAGCGCGCTGAGCGCCAGGCCGGTCAGCGCCAGCGAGGCCGGCTCGGGCACGTTGCCGGCGTTGATGATGATGGGCGCGGCCAGCGCGGCCGCCGCCGTGAAATCGCTGGGGTCGGCAACGAAGGCGCCGGCCGCGTCCTTTTCACCGAGAGTGCTCGTGAAGGTGTGGGTGGCGTCGAGCTCGCCGCCGAAACGCGCCCACAGGCCCAGATAGCTTTCGATGAAGTAGTAGCGGCCGGTCTCGACGGTGAAGTCAATGTCGGTCGCCGTGCCCGAGGCCGTGATGCCCAGGTTCTCCACCTGGCCTTCGAGGCGGAAGTCCGCGCGGCCGGACGCCTGGCTCCAGAAGCCGCTGCTCTGCGGATCGAAGCCGAAGCCGGTGTCGGGGTCGAAATCGAAGGTCGAGGCCAGCAGCGAGAACACCGTCACCCGCGTCTTGGCGTAGACGGATGCGTTGGTGGTGCCGAGGTCGGCATCGCCCGGCAGGTCGAGGATGGGCGTGGGTGCGACGTTGGAGCTGAAGTCCAGCACGTTGTGCACGCTGCGCACTTCGCTGCCGGGGCCCGTGTACTGGAAGCTCTGCAGGCCCAGCGAGTGGCCGGACACACGCGCGTACTCGCCGGCGAAGGCACCCTGCTTGAGCAGCAGCACGCCGGCAGCACCGGAGGCGTCGATGGAGGAGCGGGTTGCCTCGCCGCCATGCATGCCGATGGGGTTGGTGGCGGCCGTCGCGGCGGCCGTGCCACCGATGGCCATCTGCGAGTTCTGCTCGATGATGGGCCGGAAGATGGGGTTGCCGGCACCGTCCAGGGCGGCCTCGCAGCGGTCGGGCGTCACGCTGCCGGCGGCCTGGGCGGCCGGGCTGCGGCAGTCGCGCACATAGGTCGCCGCAAAAGCCCCGTTGGAGATGGCCGTCGGCACCGCGCTGGCGCCGGTCGTGGCGGCGGCGAGGAGGAGGCAGAAAGCGGTGGGGGTGAGGCGCATGGACAGTTCTCCCTGGCTGAACTGCAGCGATTGTGCTGAGCCGGCGCGCGGGGTCACCCTCAAGTTGCGCGACGGGAAAACCCGCACTAGGGCGCTGTGTCGGGCGCCGACTTCGGTTGCCGCTGCACCTGCTGCGGATAGGGGATGTCCACACCCAGGCGCTGCAGCGTGTGCAGCACGGCCAGGTTCACGTCCGAGCGCACGCCGCCGCTGCCGTTCTCGGGGTCCATGATCCAGAAAAACACGCTGAGCTCGATGCCGCTGTCGGCAAAGCGGCTCAGCTGCACCGAGGGACCCGGGTCGCTGAGGACCCGCGGCACCTCGACGACGGCGGCGGCCAACGCCTTCATGACGGCATCGACGTCGCAGTCGTAATCGACCTGCACCATCGTCGACAGCAGCACCCGCGGGTCGGCCAGCGACGAGTTCTCGACCCGCTGCGTGATCAGGATCTCGTTGGGCACGATGGCTTCCTTGCCGCCCAGCGACCGGATCACCGTGTAGCGCGTCTTGATGTCCGTCACGCGGCCCTCGAAGCCGTCGACCTTGACCATGTCGCCGATGCGCAAGCTGCGCTCGGCCAGGATGACAAAGCCGCTCACATAGTTGGCCGCCAGCTTCTGCAGGCCAAAACCCAGGCCCACGCCCAGCGCGCCGCCGAGCACGCCCAAAGCGGTCAGGTCGATGCCGGCGGCCGACAGCGCGAACAGCAGGCCGATGAAGAGCAGCAGCGAGCGGATCGCGTTGGACGCGATCTTGCGCATGGACAGGTCCAGCGACTCGCGGCGCAGCAGCTGGGCCTCGATGGCCGACGAGATCCACAACGCCAGCACCAGCACCAGCGTCGCCGTCAGCCCGCCTTCGATGAGGTTGCGCAGCGTCAGCTTGACGGTGCCGAACTTCCAGCCGATGTCGTCCAGCTCGTCCATCAGCACGGGCCACAGGCCGGTGATCCACAGCACCGCGCCTATCCAGACCAGCCAGGAGCCCAGCTTCTCCAGGGCCTTGAAGGCCGTCGAGTTGGGCCAGGCGGCGCGCAGCACGCGAGCAATGAAGCGGATGGCGGCCAGCGACACCAGCACCGGCAATACCAGCTTGAACAGGGCCGGCGTCAGCCCATACAGCGGCAGCAGGCGGCGCGCGCCAAAGGCCAGGGCCAGGGCCAGCAGCGGGAAGAGCGCACCGTCGATGACGCGGTCGCCAAACAGCACGCTGTTGTCGCGCCTGGCCACCGCCCGTGACAGCGCCCAGCTCAGCAGCCCGGCCAGGGCCAGGCAGCCCAGCAGCAAGGCCCATTCGGCGAGCGCATCGGCGCTGAAGACACGGGTCAGTAAGGCCTGGAGCTCGGCCAGGCTGAGAGGTTGATGCATGGAATTTCTAGTCAGTTGGGGACAGAGCTGCTCGCCTCGCTCGGGCGGTCTGTCCCGCAAGTTTTAGTCAGTTGGGGACAGAGCGGCTCGCTTCGCTCGCTCGGTCTGTCCCGCAAGGTTTACAGATCGGCCAGCACGCGCAGATGGACACCCACACTGCGCGCCAGGGCATGAAGGTTATAGCCACCTTCCAGAACCGACACGATGCGGCCCTGGGCATGGCGCTCGGCGACGGCCTTGATCTTGAGGGTCAGCCATTCGTAGTCGGCCTCGACAAGGCCGAGCTGGCCCAACTCGTCGTCCCGGTGGGCGTCGAAGCCAGCCGAGATGAAGATCATCTGGGGCTTGAAGCGCTCCAGCGCCGGCAGCCACATGGCCTCGACGATCTCGCGCACCTCGCCGCCGCGCGTGTAGGCCGGCAGCGGCACGTTGACCATGTTGGTGCCCTTGGGGACCGCGCCGCTGTACGGGTAGAGCGGGTGCTGGAAGAGGCTGACCATCAGCACGCGGTCGTCGCCGGCAATGATGTCCTCGGTGCCGTTGCCGTGGTGGACGTCGAAGTCGACGATGGCGACGCGCTTCAGCCCTTTGACGTCCAGCGCATGGCGGGCCGCGATGGCCACGTTGTTGAAGAAGCAGAAGCCCATGCTCTGGTCACGCGTGGCGTGGTGGCCAGGCGGGCGCACCGAGCAGAAGGCGTTGTCGGCGCGGCCATCGATGACGAGGTCGGTGGCCTGGACGGCAGCCCCCGCGGCATGCAGGGCGGCGGCCCAGGTGTGGGCATTGGCCGAGGTGTCGGGGTCGACGGCGCAGTGCTCGCCCTTCTCGGCGCAGTCGCGCAGCAGGGTACCGATCTCGGTCACATAGCCGTGGGTGTGGGCCAGCTCCACGTCCTTCAGGTCGACGGGCTGGGCGTCGAAATACTCCAGCGCCTGGCCCAGACCCGAGGCGATCAGCCAGTCGTCGATGGCGGCCAGCCGCTCCGGGCATTCGGGGTGGCCTTCGCCCATGTCGTGGCGGCGGCACTCAGGCGGGTTGAAATAAGCGGTAGGCATGAAGGAACGGCTGTCTCTTGCTATGGTCCAGCCTCATGACGCAAGCTCCATCACGTACGCTGGCAGCGCAACTGCTGGCACTGCAAAACCAGATTAGCACGGTCATCAAGGGCAAGCCGGCCCAGATCGCCGATTCCCTGGCCTGCCTGATCGCCGGCGGCCACCTGCTGATCGAGGACCTGCCCGGCGTCGGCAAGACGACGCTGGCCCATGCCCTGGCCATCTCCCTGGGCCTGAAGTTCTCGCGCCTGCAATTCACCGCCGACCTGCTGCCCAGCGACCTGCTGGGCGTGTCCGTCTACGAACGCGAGAGAAACGGCTTTGCCTTCCACCCCGGCCCGGTGTTCGCCCAGGTGCTGCTGGCCGACGAGATCAACCGCGCCGGCCCCAAGACGCAGAGCGCGCTGCTGGAGGCCATGGAGGAGCACCAGGTCAGCATCGAGGGCATCAGCCACCCGCTGCCCGAGCCCTTCTTCGTCATCGCGACGCAGAACCCCAGCGAGCAGCTCGGCACCTTCCCGCTGCCCGAGTCGCAGTTGGACCGCTTCCTGATGTGTATTTCCCTCGGCTACCCGGATGCCGCCGCCGAGCGCGAGCTGCTGACCGGTCAGGACAGCCGCGAGCAGCTGCGGTCGCTGGGCGCCCTCATGACGCCAGCCGAGCTGCTGCAGGCGCAAGCCGCCGTGAAGGCCATCCACGCCGCGCCGCCACTGCTGGACTATCTGCAGGCGCTGATAGCCGCAACACGCTCGGGCCAGTGGTTCGTCGAAGGCCTGTCGCCACGCGCCGGCCTGGCCGTGCTGCGCGCCTCGCGGGCGCGGGCCCTGCTGCAGGGGCGCGACTATGTGTCGCCCGACGATGTGCAGGGCATCCTGCCGCAGACCATCGCGCACCGGCTGCAGCCGCGGGCCGGCGCCGGTCGTGGCGCGCGTGAGCAGGTGCGAGCCATGATTGAGGCCGTCCCCCTGCCCTGAGCCACCGCCTAGCTCGACGCGAGCCGGTTGCCGGCCCAGCGCTCCTGCGCCGCCAGCAAATGTGCACGCATCGCCGTCTGCGCGGCCAGCGGGTCGTGGTTGGCCAGCGCCTGCAGGATGCGCTCGTGCTCGACCAGCGCGTCCTGCCAGTTGTGCTGGGTGTCGGTCAGCGCACTGAGCTGCAGTGACATCGGGCTGTAGCGCCCGTTGAAGAGCTCGCCCACCAATCGCTCCACCACCGAGTTGCCCGCCAGTGCCGCAACGGCCAGATGAAAGCGCCGGTCCGCGTCCAGCGCCGGCCGGCCGGCGGCCATGGCCTCGCGCATTGCGTCCAGCGCCTCCCGCACCGCCGCCAGGCCCTCCTGCGTGGCGCGCGCGCAAGCCTGGGGCATCAGCCCGCCTTCGAGCACCACCCGGGCCTGCATCARCTCCAGCGGGCTCTCGCCCAGGCCAGCCGTCGCAGCGGAGTCACCGCTGCCGCGCACATAGACGCCGGCGCCCATGCGCACCTCCACGCAGCCGGCGATCTCCAGCGCCACCAGCGCCTCGCGCACCGACGGGCGCGACACGCCAAGCTGCTGGGCCAGCTCGCGCTCCGGCGGCAGCCGGCTGCCGATGCCGAAGCGCCCCTGACGGATCAGCTCGCGAAGTTGATCGGCGATCTGGTGATAAAGGCGACGGCTGTCTGCCGGCTTGAGCTGTTCGAGCATGCGGCGATTTTGGCCTTATTGGCCTTACCAACTCATAGAATTAGGCCTAATCGGGTTAATACGGTAAGGCCAATTCGGGCTTAAACCCTAAACTGACCGGGTGACAACGCTGACATTGCCTCCATCCGCCAGCCTCGCCGGCAAGACCGTCCTCATCACCGCCGCCGCCCAGGGCATTGGTCGGGCCAGTGCGCTGGCCTGCCTGGCGGCGGGTGCCGACGTCATCGCGACCGACATCCAGACCGACAGCCTGCAGACGCTGGTGGCAGAAGCCGGCTCCGGCGCCCGCCTGCGCACCGCGCGGCTGGACGTGCGCGACACGGCCGCCGTCAACGCGCTGGCCGCCGAGTTGCCGCCGCTGCAAGGCCTCTTCAACTGTGCCGGCTTTGTGCACCACGGCAGCGTGCTGGACTGCGACGAAGCCGCATGGGACTTCAGCATGGACCTCAACGTGAAGAGCATGCTGCGCACGCTGCGCGCCTTCCTGCCCGGCATGCTGGCTGAAGCCGCGCGCACCGGCGCCGGGGCCGCGGTGCTGAACATGGCGTCGATGGCCTCGTCGATCAAAGGCTTCCCGAACCGCTTTGCCTACTGCACGACCAAGGCCGCCGTCATCGGCCTGACCAAGTCGGTCGCGGCCGACTTCGTCAAGCAGGGCCTGCGCTGCAATGCGCTGTGCCCCGGCACGGTGGACACGCCGTCACTGCGCGGCCGCATCGCCGCCGCGGCCGACCCGGTGCAGGCCGAGAAGGACTTCATCGCCCGCCAGCCCATGGGGCGGCTGGCCACGGTGGACGACATCGCGCCGCTGGTGGTCTTCCTGCTCAGCGATGCCTCGCGCTTCATCACCGGGCAGGCCGTTTCCGTGGATGGCGGTGTGACGATCTGATGCCGGTGGACGCGCACCAGCGAAGCGAGAGCACGCTGCTCCAGGCCTGTGGGCTGTCCAAAGCCTTCGGCGGCGTCACCGTGCTGCAAGACATCTCCTTCGACGTGAAGCCCGGCGAGGTCCACGCGCTGATGGGCGAGAACGGCGCGGGCAAGTCCACACTGATGAAGATCCTGGCCGGCGTGCACAGGGCTAACGCGGGCGAGGTGCTGCTTGACGGCCAGCCCGTGCGCCCGAGCAGCCCGCGCGAGGCGCAGGACCTCGGCATTGCGCTCATTCACCAGGAGCTGCAGCTGATGCCCGACCTCAGCGCGGCCGCCAATGTCTTCATCGGCCGCGAGCGCAAGCACGCCGGCTGGCTGCTGGACCATGCCCGCCAGCTCGCCGACACACAGGTGATCTTCGAGCGCCTGGGCCTCGCGCTGGACCCGCGCCGTGCCGTGGGCACCCTGAGCGTCGCCCAGCAGCAGATGGTCGAGATCGCCAAGGCGCTGTCGCTGAACGCCCGCGTCCTCATCATGGACGAGCCTACCGCGGCGCTGAACCCGGCCGAGGTGGAGGAACTGTTTCGCGTCGTGCGCCAGCTGCGCGCCGACGGCGTGGGCATCGTCTACATCTCGCACAAGATGGACGAGCTGCAGCGCATCGCCGACCGCGTGACGGTGCTGCGCGACGGCCGGCGCATCGCGACGCTGGCCATGGCCGGCGCGGACATGGGCGAGTTGATCCATCTGATGGTGGGCCGCCCGTTGCAGCAGGCGGCGCACGCGGCGCCAGACCTGAGCGCCGCGCCGGTCGTGCTGGAAGCCCGACACCTGAGCCGCGGCCGCGCCGTGCGGGACGCGTCCTTCACGCTGCGCCGTGGCGAGATCCTGGGTCTCGCCGGCCTGATGGGCGCCGGCCGCACGGAGCTGGCCCGCCTCGTCTTCGGCGCGGACCGCCGTCACGGTGGCGAGCTGTTCGTGCACGGCAAGCCGGCCGACATCCGCAGCCCCGCCGACGCGGTGCGGTTCGGCATCGCCTACCTGTCCGAAGACCGCAAGGGCCTGGGCCTGGCGACCGGGCTGGACGTGGAAGCCAACCTGCTGCTGCCCAGCCTGGCCCGCTTCACCGGCAAGCTGGGCCAGATCGACCGCCGCAGGACCGAAGCCGCCGCGCAGGACTTCGTGCAGCGCCTGGGTATCAAGACACCGTCGCTCGGCCAGACCGTCGCGCGGCTGTCCGGCGGCAACCAGCAGAAGATTGCGCTCGCCAAATGGCTGCTGCGCGACTGCGACATCCTCATCGTCGACGAGCCCACGCGCGGCATCGACGTCGGTGCCAAGGCCGAGATCCACCGCCTGCTGCGCGAACTGGCCGCGGTGGGCAAGAGCCTGATCGTCATCTCCTCCGAGCTGCCCGAGCTGCTGGGTCTGGCCCACCGCATCCTCGTCATGTGCGAGGGCCGCATCAACGGCGAACTGAGCGCGGCCGGCGCCACCCAGGAAGCGCTGATGGCGCTGGCCACGACAAGACAAGCCGCATGACCCGCCTGCCCTTTTCGCCTGCCGCGCTGCAAAGGCTGCTCGCCTTCGCCGGCCTTGTCATGCTGATGCTCGTCTTCAGCATCGCGTCGGACAATTTCCTGCAGACCGACAACCTCGTCAGCATCCTGCAGGCCACGGCCGTCAACGGCGTGCTGGCCATCGCCTGCACCCTGGTCATCGTCAGCGGCGGCATCGACCTGTCGGTGGGCTGCCTGATGACCTTCTGCGCCGTCGTCACCGGCGTCGTGCTGACGAACTGGGGCATGCCGCTGCCGCTGGGCATCCTTGCGGCCATCGCCTGCGGCGCCGCGTGTGGTGGCCTGTCCGGCTGGCTGGTCGCGCAACTGCGCGTGCCGCCCTTCATCGCCACGCTGGGCATGATGATGCTGCTCAAGGGCCTGGCCCTCGTCATCTCGGGCAGCAAGCCCATCTACTTCCTGGATACGCCGGGCTTTGACGCGATCGCACAGGATTCGCTGCTGGGCAGCGTGCTGCCCGCACTGCCGATTCCCAACTCCGTGCTCATCCTCTTCGCCGTCGCCATCGGCGCCAGCTGGCTGCTGGGCCAGACGCTGTTCGGCCGCTATGCCTTTGCCCTCGGCAGCAACGAGGAGGCCGCGCGCCTGTCGGGCCTGCAGGTCAAGCGCTGGAAGGTGGCCGTCTACGCGGTCGGCGGTGCCATCTGCGGCATCGCAGGCCTGCTGATCGCCTCGCGGCTGAACTCGGCGCAACCGGCACTCGGCCAGGGCTATGAGCTGGACGCCATCGCGGCCGTCGTCATCGGCGGCACCTCGCTGGCCGGCGGCCGCGGCTCGGTGCTGGGCACGCTGATCGGCGCCTTCATCATGAGCGTGCTGGCCAACGGCCTGCGCATCCTCAATGTGCCCCAGGAATGGCAGACGGCAGTGACGGGCGTGATCATCGTGCTCGCCGTCTACATCGACATCCTGCGGCGAGGAAAGGACTGACCCCGTGAGACCACCCCCCCTGTTCGCGCTGCTGGTGGGCCTGGCCGGCCCCGCGGCTGCCGCCTGCCCCGACGACGCCGGCTTCAAGCGGCTGGCGTCGTTCGAGCACCTCTACCTCGGCGAGATGCATGGCACCGAGGAAGTGCCGCAGCTCGTGCAATGCCTCGTGGAAAAGGCCATCGCCGCGCGACCGTCCAGCCTGGCCGTGTCGCTGGAGCTGCCTGAGGAAGCGCGCCGACCCGACAGCGAGTTCTGGAAGAACCGTGACGGCCGCGCCTCGCAGGCCATGTGGCGGCTGCATCAGTGGCTGCTGGCCCAGGAGGCCGCCGGCGCGCTGAAGCTGGACCACCACCAGCCGACCGCGCACTACCCCGACCAGGCCGACTACGAGAAGGCGGGCGGCCAGGCGCTGAATGCGCTGATGCGCAGACACGCCCGCGTGATCGTGCTGGGCGGCAACTTCCACAGCCGGCGCGAAGCCACCTCGTGGATGCCGGCCATGGCGCCCATGGGCAGCTTCGTCGGAGAAGGCACGGTGCATGTCGACCTGCTTGCGGTGGAAGGCGGGACGGCGTGGGTCTGCTCCAGCACCGCGCCGGCGGGCAGCGCACCGCCGCCGCCCACCTGCGGGGCCAAGCCCATGTTCAGGCCGCCGTCGGGTGAGACCCGCGCCGGCGACCTCATCGACGGCAAGCCGGCCGGCCATGACCACATCTATCTGATGAAGTCCTTCACCGCCTCGCCGCCACAACAGCAGCCCCAATAAAGCCGACCCGAGACAACCCCATGCGACGCCGCCTTTTGCTGACCGCCGCCCTGCTCGCCACCACCACGGCCCAGGCGCAGCAGCCAACGATCTACATCCCCCTCATCTCCAAAGGCTTCCAGCACCAGTTCTGGCAGGCCGTGAAGGCGGGTGCCGAGCAGGCAGCCCGGGACTTCAACGTGCGCGTCACCTTCGAGGGCCCCGAGAGCGAGGCCATGGTGGACAAGCAGATCGACATGCTGGCCGCGGCGCTGGCCAAGAAACCGCAGGCCATCGCCATCGCGGCGCTGGACAGCAAGGCCGCCATCCCGTTGCTGCGCAAGGCCCAGGCGGCCAGGATCCCCGTCATCGCCTTCGACTCGGGCGTGGACAGCGACATTCCGCTGACCACCGCGTCCACCGACAACCGCGCGGCTGCGGCCCTGGCCGCCGACAAGCTCGCGGCGCTCATCGGCGACGAGGGCGACGTCGCCGTCGTCGGCCATGACCAGACCAGCCGCACCGGCATCGAACGCGTCGAGGGCTTCGTGAACCGGCTCAAGACGGCTCACCCGAAGGTGCGCGTCGTCACCGTGCAGTACGGCGGCGGCGACCATCTCAAATCCACCGAGGTCGCCAAGTCCATCCTTCAGGGCAACCCCAAGCTGAAGGCGCTGTTCGGCACCAACGAGGGCTCGGCTATCGGCGTCGTCAACGCCGTGCGTGAGATGAAGCGCAGCGGTGTCACCGTCGTCGGCTTCGACTCCGGCAAGCAGCAGAAGGACGCCATCGCCAGCGGCGCCCTGGCCGGCGCCATCACGCAGAACCCCGTCGGCATCGGCTACCGCACCGTCGAGGCCGCCGTGAAGGCGCTCAAGGGCGAAGCCCTGCCCAAGACCCTCGATACCGGCTACTACTGGTACGACAAGACCAACCTGCGCGATCCCAAGATCGCCGCCGTCCTCTACGACTAAGGAACGACCATGAAACTCCTCCGCTACGGCCCCTCGGGCCAAGAACGCCCCGGCCTGCTCGACGCTGACGGCCGCGTGCGCGACCTATCCGCCCTCGTCGACGACGTGGCCGGCGACACGCTGACACCCGCCGGCATTGCCAGGCTGAGCGGCATCGACCCGAGCACATTGCCGCTGGTCGAAGGCACGCCCCAACTAGACCTGCGCGTCGGCCCCTGCGTCGGCCGCGTCGGTAAATTCATCTGCATCGGCCTGAACTACGCCGACCACGCCGCCGAGTCGGGCCTGCCCGTGCCGACCGAGCCGGTCGTCTTCGCCAAATGGACCAGCGCCATCTGCGGCCCCGACGACAACGTGCAGATCCCGCGCGGTTCGGTCAAGACGGACTGGGAGGTGGAGCTGGGCGTCGTCATCGGCGAAGGCGGCCGCTACATCGAGGAGGCCGACGCGATGAAGCATGTGGCCGGCTACTGCGTCGTCAACGACGTGTCCGAGCGTGAATGGCAGCTGGAGCGCGGCACGCAATGGGACAAGGGCAAGGGCTGCGACACCTTCGGCCCCATCGGCCCCTGGCTGGTCACGGCCGACGAGGTGGCCGACCCGCAGCAGCTCGATCTCTGGCTGGAGATCGACGGCCGGCGCTTCCAGAACGGCAACACGCGCACCATGGTCTTCAACGTCGCGCAGATCGTCAGCTACCTCAGCAAATTCATGAGCCTGCAACCCGGCGACGTCATCTCCACCGGCACGCCGCCCGGTGTGGGCCTGGGCCAGAAGCCGCCGCTCTACCTGAAGCCCGGCCAGACCATGCGCCTGGGCATCCAGGGCCTGGGCGTGCAGACACAGAAGACAGTCGCCGCCTGACCATGACACGCATCACCAGCCTGCGCACGGTGGACGTGCGCTTCCCCACGTCCCAGCACCTCGACGGCTCGGACGCGATGAACCCCGACCCGGACTACTCGGCCGCCTATGTCATCCTGGAGACCGACCAGCCCGGGCTGGAAGGCCATGGCCTGACCTTCACCATCGGCCGCGGCAACGACATCTGCTGTGCCGCCATCGAGGCCATGCGACATCTCGTCGGCGGCCTGGAGCTGGACTGGATCGCCGCCGACATGGGCCGCTTCTGGCGCCATGTCACGTCGGACAGCCAGCTGCGCTGGATAGGCCCCGACAAGGGCGCCATCCACCTCGCCACCGGCGCCGTCGTCAACGCCGTGTGGGACCTGTGGGCCAAGGCCGAGGGCAAGCCGGTATGGCGGCTGGTGGCCGACATGAGCCCGGCCGAGCTGGTGCGCTGCATCGACTTCCGCTACATCACCGACTGCATCACGCCGGATGAAGCGCTCGACTTGCTGACCCGCGCCGCCGAGGGCAAGGCCGAACGCCTGTCGACGCTGCAACGCGAGGGCTACCCCTGCTACACGACGTCCGCCGGCTGGCTGGGCTACCCGGACGACAAGCTGCGGCGGCTGTGCCAGCAGGCCGTGGATGCCGGCTTCAACCACGTCAAGCTCAAGGTGGGCCGCGACCGCGAGGACGACATCCGCCGTCTGCGCATCGCCCGCGAGGTGCTGGGGCCGGACCGCAAGCTGATGATCGACGCCAACCAGGTCTGGGACGTGCCCGTGGCCATCGATTGGTTGAAGGACCTGGCGTTTGCCAAACCCTGGTTCATCGAGGAGCCGACCAGCCCCGACGATGTCGAAGGCCACCGAGCCATCCGGCAGGCCATTGCGCCCATGCAGGTCGCCACCGGCGAGATGTGCCAGAACCGCATCCTGTTCAAGCAGTTCATGATGCGCGGCGCCATCGACGTGGTGCAGATCGACAGCTGCCGCCTGGGCGGCGTCAACGAGATCCTGGCCGTCATGCTGATGGCCGCCAAGCTGGGCCTGCCCGTCTGCCCGCATGCCGGCGGCGTAGGCCTGTGCGAGTATGTGCAGCACCTGTCCATGATCGACTACGCCTGCATCGCCGGCACCCGCGACGGCCGCGTCATCGAGTACGTGGACCATCTGCACGAGCACTTCGTCGACCCCTGCGTCGTGCGCGGCGCGGCCTATCTGCCGCCCGAGGCGCCCGGCTTCTCGATCACGATGAAGCCAGCGTCGCTGGAGCAGTACCGCTTTCGAGGCTGAACATGGATCTCGGGCTGCAAGGCAAGGTCATCCTCGTCACCGGCGGCGGTGCCGGCCGAGGTCATGACGCCGCTCTATCGCCAATGGTTTTCCTGCTGTCGGACCGGGCCGGTCACACGACGGGGCAATGGGTGTTTGTCGATGGCGGCTACACACACCTGGATAGAGCGTTGGGCTGACGTCAGAGCGGCGGAAAGCGATTCGCACCTTCCGCGGGCAACTTGACCATGCAAGCAGCGAATAGCGGGTTGACGAGCCAGCCGTTCAGCCAGGACCTTACCGCCGGCAAGTCCAGCGTTGCAAACCATCCCGGATCCACCGAGGCGAACTGGCGGACGAAGGGCATCACTGCCAAGTCAGTGGCGCATGGCGTGGCGCCGCCCAGGTAGGGCGCGCTGTGCAGCCGTGCCTCCAGCGGTCGCAGCAGCACATCCAGCGCGCTGTCGCGGTGTGCGTCTGGCGTGAGGGTCTCACCCGCGTAGCGCTGGGGGTACTTCCAGCGGTCCAGGTGATGCTTGAAGTCGCCATCGTTTCGCAGTACCAGGTCAAGGTTCGCAGGCGACTGCGCCCGCGCCCACCAGCCCTGCGCATCGGGCGCAGCCAGTGCCCAGCGCATGATGTCCCAACTCTCCTCGATCACGCTGCCATCGGGCAACTGCAACACGGGTACCGTCGCCTTGGGAGACAAGGCCAGCAGGCTCGCTGGCTTGTCGCGCAAGCTGACCTCCATCGCCTCGAAGACCCGCCCGGCTTGCAGCAGCGCCATCCGTGCGCGCATCGCGTAGGGGCAGCGGCGAAAGGTGTAGAGCCGCGGCAACTGTGGACTTGAGGGGGCGAACGGTGCGTGCGGTGTCAGCGTCGATGCGCGCATGGGCAATTCGGCGTGAACTTGGCCGCGGCTCAACAAACCCGCAGCACCTCAAACTGCTGTCGGATGGGAGCGACCTGTATCGACACCTCATCACCCTCGCGCTTACCCAGCATGGCCCTGCTCAACGGGGCTTCGCTGCTGATGACCTGAACGATGTGAGCGCCGCTGACCAACTTCATGCTGCCACCATCCGGGCCGAGAAATAGCTGTTGCTGCCTGTCGTCGGAATCGACCAGGCAGACCAGCGCGCCGAGCTGTATACCTTTGCTGGCGTCGTAGGCGCGTGGGCGGAATTGGCGCCAATTGGCCATCGCCTGGCGGATGGCTTCGGCGCGACGCGCTTGGCCGGTCGCCAGGTAGGCGGCTTCGAGACCCAATGTGTCGTATTTGTTTTCGGCGATGTTTTCTTCGTGAGTCGCCGTTTCATGCGCCGCCCGCGCTGCCTGTTCGGCTTGCAGCAGGTCTTCGGCGAGCCGTTCCAGCACCTGCTGCTGCAGCAAGAATTTATCCATGATGAAAGCCAGGCATCTCGAACAAGCGGGGGCACCTTGATTATCAAGGGCTCCAAAGGCCGCTAGCGCGGCCGTACCGAATCGCTGAGGTTGCCGTCGGGGTGGTAGTGCTGGAAGGCGCGCCAGGCGGCGCCGGACCGGCCGATGCGCTCCAGCATCTCCAGCGCCAGCTTGCGGTCAGCGTCGCTCAGCGACGAACTGCGGCTCACATAGGCGCCGCTCTCGCCCCAGGCCAGTTCATCCACGGGTTCGGCATGCAGGCGGTCGATCCAGGCGCTCAGCTTGCGATTCGCCCGCAGTGCGCCCGTGACCGCCGTGGGCGTGATCACCGCCACGTCGGCGATGCCGGCGTCGAGCGCGCGCGCCAATGACAAGGGGTCGGCAGACTCCACCAACCGGCCCTCCGCCGCGAGCTGTTTGACCAGGGACTGGTAGCGCCCGTCATAGTCGTAGCCACGCACCACGGCCACCCGCAGTTCGCGATGCTCCAGCAACTCAGCCACGCTGTGCGCCGGCAGCTGGCGCGACCGCAGGGACAGCAGCACGGCACGGCTGCGGATCATGGGCACGAAGCTGCCATGCGCGTCGCGGCGCGCCGAGCGCCGGGCCGGCAGCAGCATGTCCGCCTGGCCGGTCTCGAACAGCATCTCCTGGCGTGAGCGCGGCACGACCTGGAATTCAATCGTGCAACCCGTCTTTGCGATCTCGGCGCGCAGCAGATCGGGATAGATGCCACCCACCTCGCCGTCATTGACCGTGACGGCAAGGCCGATGGGCGCCACGGGCACCCGCAAAGCGCGCGAGCATTCGGCCTGGGCCAGCAACGGCATGCAACTCAGCAGCAGCAGCGACGCGAGGGAATGAGCCGGAAGATTCACCATTCAAGTCAAGGCTTGCGCAAGCCAACTCGTCGTTGTGGCCATGGTAGCGCCGCGCGCCTAGGGCCAGCCCGACCGTAACCAAGCATCTACCGCCTTTGCGACATCCGCGGCCGCGGGCGAGGCAGCTTGCCAGCCTGCGCGGGTGCCGGCGATGCGGCACTCTCTAGAATTCGCCCCCTTTCAGCCCGCCCGCTCCGCCCCGCTCCCCCATGGACATCGTCGTCAACGAAGAACTCAAAGCCTACATCGACCCATTGACGGCGGAGGAGCACGAGGCGCTGGAGCGCAGCATCCTGGCCGAAGGCTGCCGTGATGCGCTGGTGCTGTGGGGCGATGTGCTGGTGGACGGGCACAACCGCTACGGCATCTGCAGCAAGCATGGCCTGCCCTTCCAGACGGTGCAGAACACGCGCTTCAAGTCCATGGAGGACGTGCACCTGTGGATGATCGACCAGCACCTGGGCCGGCGCAGCATCTCGGACTTCCAGCGCGGCGTGCTGGCGCTGCGCAAGCGCGAGATCGTCGCCGGGCGGCGCGCACGCAGCGCGGCCGTGGCGGCTGCGCTGCCGGTGGCCGAGGCTCCACCTCAGGCGCCGGACGCCACGGCGCTTGAAACGCGCGAGGCCCTGGCCAAGGCGGCACGGCTGAGCAGCAACCAGGTGGTGATGATCGAGAAGATCCAGAAGCAGGCCGCGCCCGAGGTGGTCGCCGCGGTGAAGACCGGCGCGATCTCGATCAATGCGGCCGCGGCCGTCGCCACGCTGCCCGCCGAGGAACAGGCGGCCGCCGCGGCCGCGGGTGCGCAGGAGCTCAGGCAGGCAGCCAAGCGGGTGCGCGAGGCCAAGCGCAGGCCGCCCGCGGCCGAGCCGGCGCCGGATGCAGCCGACACCCCGGCACCGGAGCAGACGATGGAGACGCTGCGCCAGTGTGTCGCCGCGCTGGAGGCCGAGAACGCGGCCTTGCGGCAGGAGCTGGCGGCGCTTCGCTTGCAATCGCAGTCCGCGCCGCCGTCGGCCAGCGATGCGCCTGCGCCTGCGCCATTCTGAGCGCCCCCTTCTCTCCTGCACGCCCGGCGCAGGCGTAATCTACGGCATGCCCTGCCCGGTCACGGCGCCGTCGACGCGCCACCGTGCCCGATGACTTGATCCCGATGAAGCGGCAGGCACCGCCGACACAGTGACCCGCCGAGGCCACGTGTGGGCGGGTTCAATGACCCGACAGGAGACGACAAGCATGCTGGCGCAAACCCACCCCACCGGCCCGCGGGCCGAGCGCATGGACGAAGTCCTCAAGCTGGTACGGGGCAAGACCAGCCCCGACCAGCGCGAGGTGCTGGCGGACTTCGTGCAGAAGTACTTCGGCCAGGTCGACCCGGAGGAGCTGGCCGAGCGGCAGGTGGCCGACCTGTACGGCGCGGCGGTGTCGCACTGGAGCTTTGCCCGCAAGCGCGAGCCGGGCCATGCACGGGTTCGGGTGTTCAACCCGACGATTGCCGAGCACGGCTGGCAATCGACCCACACCGTCATCGAGATCGTCAACGACGACATGCCCTTCCTGGTCGACTCGGTGACGATGGAAGTCAACCGCCACGGGCTGACGCTGCACCTGATCATCCATCCGCTGATGGCGGTGAGCCGCGACGGCGACGGCACGCTGCAGGGGCTGGCCGCCGACGGCGTGCATGAGTCCTTCATCCACGTCGAGGTGGACCGCATTCCCGAGCCGGCCCGGCTCGAGGCGCTGGCGGCCGACGTGGGCCGCGTGCTGGACGACGTGCGCTCGGCGGTGGTCGGCTGGCGCGCCATGCGCCAGCGCATGCAGGACATCGTCGACGAGCTGCAAAGCCAGGCGCCGCCGCTCGCCGCCGAGGAGCTGTCCGAGGGGCTGGATTTCCTGCGCTGGCTGGGTGACAACCATTTCACCTTCCTGGGATACCGCCGCCACGGCCTCGCCAGCGTCGACGGGCAGGACGTACTGACGGTCGTGCCCGACTCCAGCCTGGGCATCCTGCGCGACGCGGCCTCCCTCGACGCGGTGGCCGCCTTCGCCGCGCTGCCGGCCGAGGTGCGCGCGCAGGTGCGCCGGCCCGAGCTGCTGGTGGTGACCAAATCGACCGCGCGCTCCACGGTGCACCGGCCGGGCTATCTGGACTACGTGGCCGTCAAGCGTTTCGACGCCGCCGGCAAGGTCTGCGGGGAGGAGCGCTTCCTGGGCCTGTTCACCTCCACCGCCTACAGCGCCAACCCGGCCGACATCCCGCTGCTGCGGCGCAAGGTGGCCGATGTGGTGGCGCGCGCCGGCCTGCCGCCGGGAGGGCATGCCGGCAAGGCCTTGATCAACATCCTCGAGACCTATCCGCGCGACGAACTGTTCCAGACCAGCAACGATGAACTGCTGCAGACGTCGGTCGGCATCCTGCACCTGGGCGAGCGCCAGCGCTTCCGCCTGTTCGTGCGGCGCGACCCCTTCCAGCGCTTCATGTCCTGCCTGATCTATGCGCCGCGCGAGCACTACACGACCGAACTGCGCCAGAAGTGGCAGTCCATCCTGCTGCAGGCCTTCAACGGCAGCGGCTCGGAGTTCAATGTGCACCTGTCGGAATCGGTGCTGGCGCGCATCCAGATGACGGTGCGCACCCAGCCGGGCCGCATCCCGGACTTCGACGTGCGCGAACTGGAAGCCCGCCTGGTCTCGGCCGCGCGGCGCTGGGACGACGACCTGAAGGCGGCGCTGATCGACGCGACCGGCGAGGCCCGCGGCATCCAGCTGCTGCGCCAGTTCGGCACGGCCTTCCCGGCGTCCTACCGCGAGGAGTTCGAAGCCCGCGCGGCCGTGCCCGACGTCGAGTTGATGACCCGGCTCAGCGACACCGAGCCGATGGGCATGACTCTCTACCGGCCGCTGGAAGCGCCCCCCGGCCATCTGCGCTTCAAACTGCTGCGCCGCGGTGAGCCGCTGACGCTGTCGGCCAGCCTGCCGATGCTGGAGCACATGGGCATGAAGGTGCTGGACGAGCACCCCTACCGCATCTCGCCGCAGGACTCGGCGCCGATCTGGATCCATGACTTCGGGCTGATGGGCAGCGCCGACGCCGAGGTCGAGGTGGCCGCCTTGCACCAGGTGTTCGAGAACGCCTTCGCCGCCGTGCTGCGCGGCGACGTCGAGGACGACGACTTCAACCGCCTCGTCGTCGCGGCGCGCCTGACGGCCGAGCAGATCGTCGTGCTGCGCGCCTATGCCAAATACATGCGGCAGATCGGCTTTGCGCTGTCGCAGTCCTTCATCGAGGCGACGCTGGCCGCGCATGCCCCCATCGCCGCCCAGCTCGCCCGGCTCTTCGAGCTGCGCTTCGACCCGGCCGGCGGTGCCGCCAGCGAGGCCCAGGCCGCGGAGCAGGTCAAGGCCATCACGGCGGCGCTGGAGCAGGTCAGCAACCTGTCCGAGGACCGCGTGCTGCGCCAATACCTGGCGCTGATGCTGGCCACGACGCGCACCAACTTCTGGACCCGCGACGCCGCGGGCCAGCGGCGCAGCTTCCTGTCGTTCAAGTTCGACTCGTCCAAGGTGCCTGGCCTGCCGGCTCCGAAGCCGATGTTCGAGATCTTCGTCTACTCGCCCCGCTTCGAAGGCGTACACCTGCGCGGCGGCCGGGTGGCGCGCGGAGGCTTGCGCTGGTCGGACCGGCCGGAGGACTTCCGCACCGAGGTGCTGGGCCTGGTGAAGGCGCAGATGGTGAAGAACATCGTCATCGTGCCGGTCGGCTCCAAGGGCGGCTTCGTGCTGAAGAAGGCGCCGCCGGCCAGCGACCGCGAGGCCTTCATGAAGGAAGGCGTGGCCTGCTACCAGAACTATCTGCGCGGCCTGCTGGACATCACCGACAACCGCGTCGGCGACAAGATCGTGCCCCCGCCCAACGTGCGCCGCTACGACCAGGACGACCCCTACCTCGTCGTCGCCGCCGACARGGGCACCGCCACCTTCTCGGACTACGCCAACGGCATCAGCAAGGAGTACGGCTTCTGGCTGGGCGACGCCTTCGCGTCCGGCGGCTCGGTGGGCTACGACCACAAGGCCATGGGCATCACCGCGCGCGGCGCCTGGGAATCCGTCAAGCGCCACTTCCGCGAGATGGGCGTGGACACCCAGACGACCGAATTCACGGTGGCGGGCGTCGGCGACATGTCGGGCGACGTGTTCGGCAACGGCATGCTGCTGTCGCGCCACATCCGCCTGGTGGCAGCTTTCGACCACCGCCACATCTTCCTGGACCCGAGCCCGCAAGCCGAGGCGTCCTTCGTCGAGCGCGAGCGCATGTTCAAGCTGCCGCGCTCAAGCTGGGCCGACTACGACACGGCGCTGATCTCGGCCGGCGGCGGCGTGCATGCGCGCAGCGCCAAGTCCATCGCCATCACGCCCGAGGTGAAAGCTGCCTTGGGCATCACCGCCGACGCGATGACGCCGACCGAGCTGGTCAACGCCATCCTGAAGGCGCCGGTCGACCTGATCTACAACGGCGGCATCGGCACCTATGTGAAGGCCGCGAGCGAAAGCCACGCCCAGGTGGGCGACCGCGCCAACGATGCTCTGCGCGTCAACGGCGGCGAGCTGCGCTGCAAGGTGTTCGCCGAGGGCGGCAACCTGGGCTGCACCCAGCGCGGCCGCATCGAGTTCGCGCTCGCCGGCGGGCGCATCAACACCGACGCGATCGACAACTCGGCCGGCGTCGACACGTCGGACCATGAAGTCAACATCAAGATCCTGCTCGGCCTGGCCGTCAGCGAGGGCGAGCTGACCGAAAAGCAGCGCAACACGCTGCTGCCGCAGATGACCGACGACGTCGCCGCGCTGGTGCTGCGCGACAACGTCTTCCAGACCCAGGTGCTCTCGGTCACCAGCCACATGGCGCCGCAGCTGATGGACGCGCAGGCGCGCTTCATGCAGTACCTGGAGAAGGCCGACCGGCTCGACCGCGCCATCGAATACCTGCCGTCCAACGAGGAGATCGCCGACCGGCGCGGCATGGGCCAGGGCCTGACCGGCCCCGAGCGCGCCGTGCTGCTGGCCTACAGCAAGATCTGGCTCTACGACGAGCTGCTCGGCTCGACGCTGCCCGACGACCCCTGGGTATCGACCGCGCTGGTGCGCTACTTCCCGGCGCTGCTGCAGGACAAGTTCAGCGGCTATATGCAGCGCCACCCGCTCAAGCGCGAGATCATCGCAACGCACGTCACCAACAGCATGATCAACCGCGTGGGCAGCACCTTCGTGCACCGCCTGCTCGAGACCACCGGTGCCCGCGCCTTCGAGATCGTGCGCGCCTACCTGCTGAGCCGCGAGATCTTCGGCATGGTGAGCCTGTGGCAGAGCATCGAGGCCCTGGACAACAAGGTGGCAGACGAGATGCAGTCGCGCATGCTGATCGACACCAGCCGCCAGCTCGAACGCGGCACCAAGTGGTTCCTGCGCTCGAACCGGCTGGTCGACGACATGGGCGCCACGATCGAGCACTTCACGTCCAACGTGACCAAGCTTGCAGCGCGCCTGCCGCAGTTGCTCGACGCCGACGAGCGGGCCCGTGTGGACGCCGCGGCAGCCCTCTACATCGCGGGCGGCGTGCCGCGCGAACTGGCCGAACGGGTCGTCACCTTCGGCACGCTGTACGCGACGCTGGACATCGCCGAGATCGCCGGCGGCGCGCGCTGGCCAGTGGAGCTGGTGGCGGCCATCTACTTCGACCTGGCCAACCGGCTGGGCATGCCCTGGCTGCGCGACAAGATCACCGCCCTGCCCGGCGACCAGCACTGGCAGATGCTCGCCAAGGGCGCCATGCTGGACGACCTCTGGGGCCTGCAGCGCTCCATCACCGGCGCGGTGCTGGCCAACGGCGGCGACCACGACTCGCCGACGGCCCTGGTCGAGGCCTGGCAGGCCAGCAACGGCCGCACCATCGAACGCGCGGAGCAACTGCTCGGCGAGCTGCGCGCGGTGCCGGCGCCGGATGCGGCCATGCTGTCGGTGGCGCTGCGGGAGTTGCGTGGGCTGACCTAGCAGAAGCGGGCGGCCTGGAGCGAGCCTCGCGGGCCGCCCCAGGCCACGTATTCTTCTGCCCATGGCCGCTCTCCAAGCCCTTAGAAACCGCTGGCAACTCTGGTGGCAGGCCCGCCAAGCCCCGGCCGACACCCACCAGACGACGCAGCGCAATGTCTACATCGTGCCCACCTGGGCCGGCGTGGCCTTCTGCGGCACGCTGGGCGTGCTGCTGCTGGCCAGCATCAACGAACAGCTGAGCCTGGGCTATGCGCTGACCTTCGCGCTGACCGGCGCGGGTCTGGCGTCCATGCACACGACGCACGCCAACCTGCGCGGCCTGCAGATGGACCTGAAGGCCCCCGAGGGCGCGCATGCCGGTGACGAATACCCACTGGAGCTGCGCCTGCACAACCCGGGCAGCGCCCGCTTCGGCATTGCCGTCAGCGCCCAGCTCGACAGCGGCGCCACCGAGCCTGCCTGGATCGACGTGCCGGCCCTGGGCCATGCGGTGCTGAAGCTGCGCCTGCCGGCCGACAAACGCGGCCTGCGCGAGCTGCCCCGCCTCGTCGTCACGACGCGCTTCCCCCTCGGCTTCTTTCGCGCCTGGAGCTACTGGCGGCCGGCCAGCAGGGTCTGGGTCTACCCGCGCCCCGAGGAGGTGCTGGCGCCCTTCCCCACGCAGGCCGAGGCCGGCGCCGGCGAGGCCGCGTCGACCCGCCAGTCCTCCAGCGGCACCGACTTTTCCGGCGTGCGCAGCTACCGCCGCGGCGACTCCATGAAGCAGATCCTGTGGCGCAAGTCGGCGCTGGCCCTGGACCAGGGCCTGCCGCTGTGGGTACGCGAGACCGAGGCGCCGCTGGCCCAGGACCTGTGGCTGGATTGGCGCGACACCCATGGCCGCGACACCGAGGCCCGGCTATCGCGACTGGCCGCCTGGGTGCTGGCCGCCGAGCGCTTGGGGCAGCCGTATGGCCTGCGCCTGGGTGGCAAGGAGGTCGCGCCGTCGCTGGGCGCGGCCCACCGCCAGGCCTGCCTGGAAGCACTCGCGGGGTTCGGCGCATGAATGGTCTGACGGCTTGGTGGAACCGCCTGCCGCGCGACACGCGCGACAGCTTTTTCCTGCTCGGCGTCATCGCGGCCGTCATCGCGCCGCATGTCGATCACCTGCCCTGGTGGAGCAGCGCGCTGACGGCCATCGTGCTGTGCTGGCGCGCCCAACTGTCCTGGCGCCAGCGGCCTTTGCCCGGGCGCTGGTGGCTGGCCGCCGTCATCGCCCTCTACACGGGCCTGACCTGGCTGACCTTTCGCACGCTGATCGGCCGCGAGGCCGGCATCACGCTGCTGGTCATGCTGATGGCGCTGAAGACCATGGAGCTGCGCGCCCGCCGCGACGCCTTCGTCGTCTTCTTCCTCGGCTTCTTCCTGGTGCTGACGCAGTTCCTGTACTCGCAGTCGCTGCTGATGGCGGTGTGGTCGCTGGTCTCGCTGTGGGGGCTGCTGGCGGCCGTCGTGCTGGCCCAGATGCCCACGGGCGTGCCCAGCATCGCCATCGCCGCCCGCCGCGCCGCCGGCACGACGGCCCTGGGCCTGCCCGTCATGGTGCTGCTGTTCGTGCTGTTCCCGCGCATCGCGCCGCTGTGGGGCGTACCGACCGAGGCCATCGGCAAGACCGGCCTGTCCAACCAGCTCGAGTTCGGCGCGATGAACGAGATCGCCAACGACGAGAGCATCGCGATGCGGCTGAAGTTCGAAGGCCCGCTGCCGCCGCCCGACCAGCGCTATTTCCGCGGCCCCGTGCTGACCCGCTTCGATGGCAAGACCTGGCGCGTGCCGGACACCCGCTCCAGCCAGACCTGGCTGCGTGGCCGCGACGACCTGACCACGAGCGGCCCGGCGCTGCGCTACGAGATGACGCTGGAGCCCCTGCGCATCTCGGTGCTGCCGCTGCTGGAGATGAGCCCCGGCGCCGCGGGCAGCGAACTGGCGCTGACCGACCTGGTCGTCACGCGCGGGCCCGAGCTGCAATGGGTGTCGCCGCGCCCCATCACCGAGAGGCTGAGGCTGTCGACCAGCGCCCATGCGGCCTGGCGGGCCGGCGAACGCCGCAACCGCATCCACCAGTCCACCGACCTCGATCTTCCCAACGGCCTGAACCCGCGCACACGTACCTGGGCCGAGCTGCTGGCGGGCGACCAACGCTTCGCCGGCCTGGCGCCGGGCCCGCGCGCCGAGGCCCTGGCCGCGGCCCTGCTGGAGCACATCCGCACCCAGGACTTCACCTACACGCTGACACCTGGCCGCTACGGCGAGACCTCGCCCGACCTCATCGACGAGTTCTGGTTCGACCGGCGCCTGGGCTTCTGCGAGCACTTTGCCTCGGCCTTCGTCGTCGTCATGCGCGCCATGGGCGTGCCGGCCCGCATCGTGACGGGCTTCCAGGGCTGGGACGGTGAACCCCAGGATGGTTACTACGTCGTGCGCAACGCCAACGCACATGCCTGGGCCGAGTTCTGGGTCGAAGGTCGCGGCTGGGTGCGCAGCGACCCGACCGCCGCCGTGGCGCCCAACCGCGTCATCCAGGGCCTGGCCCTGCGCCCTGAGCCCGGCGTGCTCGGCCAGTTCAACCCGACGCTGTGGCGGGCGCTGCGCAGTGGCTGGGAGACGGTCAACAACCGCTGGCAGCAACTGGTGCTGAACTACTCGCGGGACAACCAGTTCGACCTGCTCAAGCGCATGGGCTTCGAGCGCACCGACTGGACCGCCCTGGGCCAGGCCCTGGCCGGTGTCATCCTCGTGCTGGCGGTGGCCGGCGCCGCCTGGATACGCTGGAGCAGCCGCCCCCACGACGCCTGGAGCCGCCAGCGGGCGCGCATCGCCGCGCTGCTGGCCAGCAGCGGGGTCACCATCCCCGCGCACGAAAGCCCGGCCGCCTGGGCCCGCGCGCTGCGCCGTCTGCATGGCCAGAAGGCCGAGCCGGCGGCACTGTGGCTGGAGAAGCTGGAGCGCTCGCGCTATGCACCCGGCGCACCGGCGCCCGCCTGGGGCGAGTTCCGCACGGCGGCCCGTATGCTGCGCGCGTGAAACTCCGATATCTGCCCCTGCTGGCCGGCCTGCTGCTGGCATGTTCTGCCCAGGCCAAGCCTCACCACGCCAAGCCGGCGCCGCCGCCGCCCCAGCCTTTGGGCGACCGCCCTGCCGTCGTCGCCTTTGCCGACGAACTCGCCACCGCCCAGGGCTGGGACGCCGCCGCGCTGCGCGAGCAACTCGGCCAGGCGCTGGACCTGCCGCGCGTCAGGCAGCTGATCCTGCCCGCCGCCGTCGGCACGGCCAAGAACTGGACGGCCTACCGGGACCGCTTCATCGAGCCCCGGCGGCTGGAGGCCGGCGTGGCCTTCTGGGCCGAGCACGAGGCCGCGCTGGCACGCGCCGAAAGCACCTATGGCGTGCCCGCCGAGGTCATCGTCGGCATCGTCGGCGTCGAGACCTTCTATGGCCGCATCACCGGTGGCTTCAAGGTGCTGGACGCCCTCGCCACGCTGGCCTTCGACTTCCCCACCGAACACCCGCGCGCGGCCGACCGCCAGGCCTTCTTTCGCAACGAGCTGGCCGAGTTCCTCAAGCTCTGCCGCGAGAACGGCCTGGACGCCGCCGAGGTGCGCGGCAGCTATGCCGGCGCCCTCGGCTGGCCGCAGTTCATGCCCGGCAGCTGGCGCCAGCACGCGGTGGACTTCGACGGCGACGGCCGCGTCGACCTGATCGCCAGCCCGGTAGACGCCATCGGCAGCGTGGCCCACTATCTGTCCGAATACGGCTGGAAGCCCGGCGAGGCCACGCACTAC
>NZ_JBFUFR010000034.1:0-72326 GCF_056403315.1 Roseateles sp. P2_H4
CCCCTATGTCGCGGCACACTTCGTCTGTGGGCCGCTGACCGTCGTGCCCATGGTGACGCAGCGCCAGAGCGGCGCGCTGGCCTTCAGCCTGGTCGGCAACGCGCTCTACGCGTTGGCGCTGGCCGCGATGCTGGGCGCGGGGCGGCCGGTCACCGAAGCCCTGGGCGCGGTGTCGCTCGTGATGCCGCTGTATTTCGCGGCCTATCTGGCCTGGCTGTATCGCGGCGCCGTGCCGTCGACTTCTGCTGCGGAGAACTGATTCTTGAAACTCGTGTTGATCGGCGACGGCGAAAGCCCGCACCTGCTGAAGTGGGCGCGCATGCTGCAGCCGCGTGTGCGGCTGGCGGCCATCTCGTCGCGTGGCTTTGCGCCCGGCTGGGAGCTGCTGCTACCTGACGCCGACCGCCTGGCGCTGAACACCTCGCCCGACCACGGTGGCGGCAATATCGCCCTGGTCAAGATGCTGCCCAAGGTCGGCGCCTGGCTGGCCGATACCAACCCGGACTGGATACACGCCCACTACCTGACTTCGCACGGCACCCTGGCCTGGGCAGCCAAGCTGGGCTGGCGGCTGCGCGCGCAAATCGCCGGCTCGGCCTGGGGCAGCGACATCCTCGTGACGCCCCAGCGCGGAGGCGCCTGGCGCTGGCTGACCAGGAAGGCCCTGCGCAGTTGCGCGATCACGACGTCAGATTCGGTCTACATGGCCGAGCGCATGCGCGAGCTGGGCGCGGGCGAGGTCATGGTCTTCCCCTTTGGCCTGGAAGCCCTGCCCAAGCAGAACGCGAAGAAGCAGCCCTGGCTGTGCTTTGCCAACCGGGGGCTGGAGCCCATCTACCGGCCGCAGCTGGTCATCGAGGCCTTCGCGCGCATCGCGGCGGCGCAGCCCGAGGCGCGCCTGGTCGTCGCCAACGATGGCTCGCTGCGCCAATCGCTGGAAGCTGATGTCGCGATGCGTGGCCTGGCCGACAAGGTCAGCTTCGTCGGCCGCCTTGATGCCCAGGCGCAGGCGGGCCACTACGCCCGCTCGACCTGGTTCCTGAGCCTGCCGGAGAGCGACTCGGTGTCGGTCTCGGTGCTGGAGGCCATGGCCCATGGCTGCGTGCCGCTGCTGTCCGAACTGCCGGCCAATCGCGAGCTGATTGGAGACTCGGCGCGCGGCCTCATCGTCGGCTCGCTGGACGACCTGCCGGCGCGCATGGCGGCGCTGGACACCGCCCGGCTGGGCACGACGAATCGCGACTGGGTGGCCGTGAACGGCCTGTTCGAGCCCCATGTGCAGCGCTTCCTGACCCGTTTGAAGGAGCTGAGCCCGGCATGAGGATCCTGCTGGTCAACCACTACGCCGGCTCTCCTCGCCACGGCATGGAGTTCCGGCCCTACTACCTGGCCCGCGAGTGGGTCAGGCAGGGGCATGAGGTCACCATCGTCGCGGCCAGCCACTCGCATGTGCGCGCCGTGCAGCCCGAGATGGCCGGGCTGCCGCGCGAGGAGATCATCGACGGCATCCGCTACCGCTGGCTGCCCGTGCCCGCCTACCAGGGCAATGGCGTGGGCCGCTTGCGCAACATCCTCTCCTTCCTGCGCCAGCTGCGCGCCGACGCCTGGCGGCTGACGCGCGAGTTCCGGCCCGATGCCGTCATCGCGTCCAGCACCTATCCGATGGACGTCTGGGTCGCGAAGAAGCTGGCCAAACTGGCGAAGGCCAAATTGGTCTACGAGGTGCACGACCTCTGGCCGCTGTCGCTGATCGAGCTGTCCGGCATGTCGCCCCGCCACCCCTTCGCGCTGATGTGCGGCAAGGCCGAGGCGGATGCCTACCGCGATGCCGACGTCGTCGTCTCCATGCTGCCTTGCGTGCATGAACACATGGCCTCCAGGGGCCTGGACCTGAAGCGGCTGCGCATCGTGCCCAACGGTTTTGCGCCGGAAGAATGGCAGGGCGACAGCACGCCGCTGGGTGAGACGCTGAACGCCCATCTCGACGCCGAGCGCGCCGCCGGCCGCGTCATCGTCGGCTATGCCGGCTCGATGGGCCTGCCCAACGCGCTGGACGTACTGCTGGATGCCGCGGCGAGGCTGCGCGACCAGCCCATCAGCTTCGTGCTGGTCGGCAGCGGCCACGAGGCCGCGCGCCTGGCCCAGCGCGCTGAAGCCGAAGGGCTGAAGAACATGCGCTTCTTCGCCCCCATCCCCAAGGCCCAGATCCCGACGCTGCTGGGTCACTTCGACATTGCCTACATCGGCTGGCAGCGCACGCCCATCTACCGCTTCGGCATCGCCCCCAACAAGCTCATCGACTATCTGATGGCCGGCCGCGCGGTGCTGCATTCGGTGGAGGCGGGCAATGACCCGGTCGCTGAAGCCGACGCGGGTCTGACCGTCCCGCCGGAGGACGCCGAGGCCGTGGCCCAGGGCCTGCTGAAGCTGGCGGCACTGTCGCCCGCCGAACGCGCGGACATGGGGCAGCGCGGCCGAGAGTTCGCGATGGCGCATCACGCCTACCCCGTGCTCGCGGCCCGCTTCATCGAGGCCTTGTCATGAATGAGCTCGAACAGATCGCCGAGCGTTACGCGCGCCGTGACGCCGTCGACCGCTACAGCCTGCTGCGCCCCGAGGTCTGGCAGATGTGGCAGGAGCGCCAGCGCGAACTGCTGAAGCTGCTGGCCACCCGCCCGGGCCGTCCCGCCGACTGGCATGCGACGGAAGTCGGCTGCGGTGCCGGTGGCAATCTGCTGGATCTGCTGCGGCTGGGCCTGACGCCGTCTCATCTGAGCGGCGTCGAGCTGCTGCCCGAGCGCCTGGCAGCGGCCCGTGCCAGCCTGCCCGAAGGCGTGCGCCTGATGGCGGGCGACGCCGCGGTGGCCGACGTCGCGCCCGCGAGCCAGGACCTCGTGCTGCAGTCCACCGTCTTCTCATCCATCCTCGACGACGCCCTGCAGCAGCGCGTGGCCGACGCCATGTGGCGTTGGCTGAAGCCTGGCGGCGCCGTCGTCTGGTACGACTTCACCGTGAACAACCCGCGCAACCCCGACGTGCGCGGCGTGCCGCTGCAACGCGTGCGCGAGCTCTTTGCCCTGGGGCGCTTCACGGCCCGCCGCGTGACGCTGGCGCCGCCGCTGGCCCGGGCCCTCCCAACGGCCTACTCGCTCCTCAACCTCGTCCCCTGGCTGCGCACCCATCGCCTGGTGCTGATCGAAAAACCCTGATCGTCGAAAATCCCTTCCCATGAGTGCCCAGCCCTTCCTCCCATTTGCCCTGCCCGACCTCGGCGACGACGAGATCGCCGAAGTCGTCGACACGCTGAAATCCGGCTGGATCACGACCGGTCCCAAGGCCAAGCGCTTCGAGCAGGCCTTCGCCGACTTCCTCGGTGACCCGCAGATCGAATGCATCGCCGTCAACTCGGCCACCGCCGGCCTGCATCTGGCGCTGGAGGCCATTGGCCTCGGCCCCGGCGACGAGGTCATCACGACGACCCACACCTTCACGGCCACCGCCGAGGTCGTGCGCTACCTCGGCGCCGACGTGAAGCTGGTCGACGTCGACCCGGTCACGCTGAACATCGACATCGCCGCCATCGAGGCCGCGATCACGCCCAAGACCCGCGCCATCCTGCCCGTGCACTACGCCGGCCTGGCGGTCGACATGCTGGCCATCCTCGACATCGCCCGCCGCCACGGCCTGCGCGTCATCGAGGACGCCGCCCATGCGCTGCCGACGACGCTGGAGAAGGAGCTGATCGGCACCCTGGGCAGCGACGCCACCGTGTTCAGCTTCTATGCCAACAAGACGATGACGACGGGCGAGGGCGGCATGCTGGTGACGCGCAATGCCGAGCTGGCCAAGCGCGCCCGCGTCATGCGCCTGCACGGCATGAGCCGCGACGCCTTCGACCGCTTCACGGCCAAGGTGCCGTCCTGGTACTACGAGATCATCGCGCCCGGCTTCAAGTACAACCTGACCGACATCGCCGCCGCATTGGGCCTGCACCAACTCAAGCGCCTGCCGGCCTTCCAGGTGCGCCGCGAGCAGATCGCGATGCGCTTCAACGAGGCCCTGGCCGACCTGCCGCTGATCCTGCCGCCGCTGGCGCCCGAAGGCGACACGCATTCCTGGCACCTCTACGTCGTGCGCCTGTCCGACGCGGCCGGCATCACGCGCGACGCCTTCATCGAGGGCATGTATGCCGCCGGCATCGGCTGCAGCGTGCATTACGTGCCCCTGCATCTGCACCCCTATTGGCGCGACCGCTACGGCCTGACGCCAGAGCAGTTCCCGCATTCGCAAAAGGTCTTCGAGCGCACGGTCAGCCTGCCGCTGTACACGGCCATGAGCGATGCGGATGTCGAGCGCGTCATCGCAGCCGTGCGGGGCCTGCTGAGTTGACCAAACGGCTGTTCGATGTAGCGTGCTCGGCGCTGGGCCTGCTGGTTCTGTCGCCGCTGCTGCTGCTGACCGCCATTTGGGTCAAGCTCGACTCGCCCGGCCCGGCGCTGTTCCGCCAGATCCGCGTCGGCCGCCACGGCGTGCCCTTCACCATCCACAAGTTCCGCACCATGCGCGTCGAGCCGGGCGCGGCCATCACGGTCGGCGCCGACCCGCGCATCACCCGCTCGGGCCAACTGCTGCGCCAGACCAAGCTCGACGAGCTGCCCCAACTCTGGGACGTGCTGCGCGGCGCCATGAGCCTGGTCGGCCCGCGGCCGGAACTGCCGCGCTATGTCGAGTTCTATCCGGCCGAGCTGCGTGAGCGCGTGCTGGCGGTGCGGCCTGGGATCACCGACCCTGCCTCGCTCGCTTTCAGCCGCGAAGCCGAACTGCTCGCCGCCGCGGCCGACCCAGAGCGCGAATACCGCGAGGTCGTGATGCCGGCCAAGCTCCGGCTGTCGGCTGACTATGCGGCCAGCGCCAGCCTGGCGACCGACCTGCGGCTGATCTTCGCGACGCTGGCTCGCGTCGTTCGCGGCTGACAAGGCCGAGCGCATGAGCACGATGGACAACAGACTGCAGGCCGCTCGCGAGGCCGGCCTGCGAGGACAGCATCAGCAGGCGGTCGATCTGTGTGTCGCTGTCCTGCAGGAGAAGCCGGGTGACCCGACGGCGGTGGCTTTTCTAGGGCTCTCGCTTTGGCGCGCGTCAGCCTTCGCACAGGCTGTGGATGTGCTGCAGCAGGCCTTGCGGCACTTCACCGCCCAGGAAGAGTTGAACGTGGCTTTGCTGGACTCCTGGCGTGCCTTGGGGCAGCAAGAGCTGGCCTTGCAGTTCGCTGCCAAGCTGTCTGATGAACTTCTGGCGCGCCCGATGTTGAAGTCCTGGAAGGCCGCGCTGAAGCAGGGTGTTGACGCGCTTGGCCCTGGCGTTCTCGTCGAAGATCGGCTGAGCAGGCTGTATGACCATGGCCTGTTCGAACAAGCCGAGCAGGCACTGGCGCCTCAGATTCAGGCGCATCCGCGGTGGGGCAGGGGGCAGGTCCTGCGGGCCTGGCTGATGTTCGGCCGCAGCGGCCGTGGCGTACCGGCAGAGATCCTGCTGTTCCCGAAGGCTACGACGGAGGCTGCCGACGTCGAAGCCCGATGGAGAAGCGCGCTTGCGAATGCCATGTCGGGCTACCGCGGCAAGATCGTGGCGCAGCTTCAGACAGCCCTGAAGCTGTTGCCGGATGACCCGCAGGCCTTGTCGCTGCTGGCTCGCATGCGATTCGAAGAGGGGCAAGGCAAAGCCGAAGGCGCTGTGGTGGCGGCTCAACGTGGGAGCCAACTGCAGGGACCCTTCCCGCTGCGCGCTGCAATCGATCCGAGACTGGCGGGTGTTGCTGCGGTCAAGCTGCTCGAACCGGCCACGACCATGGTGATTCCCGAGCCAAGGAGCGCCGGCGCCCACCTTGATCTGACGGGCGCTGTCGGCCCCGCGTTGACCTGCGCACGCTATGTGGCCGACGCGCTTGATGCCAAGGTGGCCGCAGGCAGTGACGTCGTGTTGTTCAGGGACGGCTCGGCTCTCTGCGACCCCCTGACCCACGCCCTGGGCGAGCTCACCGACTATTTTTCGGACAGTTGGATCGCAGTGGGTTCGACCCGCGAGGTCATGTTGCGCGATCTGCCCGTAGTCGCAGTGTCTGGCACGGCCATCTCCCTGCTGGGCGCCTCGGCCAGGTTCTACGGCCATTGGTTGCTGGACCATCTGCTCAGGTTGCGAGCCATCGACCAGCACCCGGGTGCGACTCAGGCCAGCGTGCTGGTGGAGGACGGCATGCCCGCAAGCCACTACGAGGCGCTTCGGTTGCTGCTGGGGCCTGACGCCGTCATCCGGCGTATTGCGCCCGGCCATTGCGTGCAGGTCGATCGGGTGCTGTTTGCCGGACCGGACGTTTTCTTCCCGCATCTCATGCGCCGCGATCTGCCACCGATGGCGTCCGTGGCTCCGTCGTCTATCGATGGTCTGGCGTATCTGCGGGAGCGCATGCTGGCTGCGCTGGGCAGGCCGGGCCGGCAGGGCCGACGCATCCTGGTCAGGCGTCGCAGTTCGACACGCCGAGTGCTGAACGAAGACGAGGTGTGCCGCATGCTCGTCAGCCGGTGGGGCTTCGAGGAGGTCTATCCGGAGACCCTGGGTTTCGCTGACCAGGTGAGGCGTTTTCATGACGCTGATGTCGTGGTGGGCGCGCAGGGGTCAGCGCTGTCAAACTGCGTCTTCTGCGCGCCGGGAACACGGGTCATCGCGATGTGTTCGGCGTTAGCTGCCAATTTCCCCTCATGGGCGCACGCGCTCCAATCTTTGGGCATGCAGCACTGCTTCGTTGTGGGCGAGGCGCAGCAGAACTCCCACTTCCTGGCGATACAGTGCGACTTCCGCGTCGATCTCGAAGCACTGGGCAACGCCCTCGCTAGCCTTGGCGTGGCTCCTCTGACCGCATGAACTGGCAGTTTCTCGATACCCTGCTGACGCGCCTTCGCCCCCGCCGCGAGGCGCTGGCCCTGGCACTGGACGTCCTGGTCGTTGCCATCGCCTGGCAGGCAACCTATCTCTTTCGCCTGGGATTCGAACGCTGGTTCGCGGCGCGGCCCAATTACGACGGCTGGGTACTGCTGGGCCTGATGGCCATCTACGCTGCCATGCTGTGGCTGCTGCGCGTGCCCAAGGGCATGTGGCGCTTCTCGGGCTTCGGCGAGGTCAAGCGCCTTTCGGCGGCCTGTCTGCTGGCCGGGTTGATCGGTGCGGCAGCTGTGCTGATGGCCCATCTGCATGCCGTGCCGCGTGCCGTTCTGGCCCTGCATCCCCTCTTCACGTTGATGCTGCTGGCGATGATGCGCATGGGCTATCGCATGCTTTACGAGCACATGCGCAGCCGCATCAGCGGCAGCGCGCAGGAGCAGCGTCGCGCGCTGGTCATGGGTGCGGGCGACGCGGGCCGGCTGCTTGTGGCCGGCATCCAGCACAGCCAGGGCTGGGTGGTCGTCGGCTTCCTGGATGACGATGCCGCCAAGCTGGGCGGCCGCGTCGCCGGCCTTGCGGTGTTGGGTGATCTGTCCCAGGCGCGGCGCTTTGCGCAGCTGCATGGTGTCACCCATCTGATCGTGGCCATGCCGGCGGCATCAGTGGTGCAGCGGCGCCGGGCGCTGGACCTGGCCGGCGCCACCGGCCTGCCGGTGCTGACCGTGCCCAGCAGCACCGAGTTGCTGGCCGGTCGTCGCGTCAACGAGGTACGCGACATCGAGCCCGAGGATCTGCTGGGCCGACCGCCAGTGCAGCTTGACGAGGCGGGCATCTCTGAGAGCATCAACTCGCGCGTCGTCATGGTGACCGGCGCGGGCGGCAGTATCGGCAGCGAGCTGTGCCGCCAGATCGCCCGCTATGGCCCGCGGTCCATCGTGCTCTACGAGCTCAGCGAATACGCCCTCTACGCCATCGAGCAGGCCCTGGCCGAAGCCTTCCCGCACTTGCCGCTGGTGCGTGTCATCGGTGACGTCAAGGATCTGTCGCACCTGCGGGCCTGCTTCAAGCGCCACCGGCCTCAGCTCGTTTTCCACGCTGCCGCCTTCAAGCATGTGCCGCTGATGGAGGAGGCCGACAACTCGGCCGCCTGCATCCGCAACAACACGCTGGGCACTTTCAATGCGGCGCTGGCGGCGGCCGAGGTGGGCGCCGAGCGTTTCGTGCTGATCAGCACCGACAAGGCCGTCAACCCGACCAATGTGATGGGCGCCACCAAGCGTGCCGCCGAGATGGCGCTGGCGGCACTGGCCAAGCGGCATCCGGCCACGCGTTTCATGGCGGTGCGCTTCGGCAATGTGCTGGGTTCCAGCGGCAGCGTGATCCCGAAGTTCAAGGAACAGATCGCCCGTGGCGGGCCGGTCACGGTCACGCACCCGGACATCATTCGCTACTTCATGACCATCCCCGAGGCGGCCCGCCTCGTCATCCAGGCGGCCGCCATCGGCGAGAGCGGCCAGGTGCTGGTGCTGGACATGGGCGAGCCGGTACGCATCGCCGACCTGGCGCGGCAGATGATCCGCATGAGCGGGCATTCGACCGACGAGGTCCGCATCGAATACACCGGCCTGCGGCCCGGCGAAAAGCTCTATGAAGAGCTGCTGGCCGACCAGGAGACCAGCCTGCCGACGACCTGCGTCGGCGTGCGCGTGGCGCGGCTGGTGGACGATGGCGCCGGCGAGCGCGTGCTGAGCGACCTGGCCGGTCTCGATACCTCCCAGCCGAGGGCCCTGCTGGGTACCTGGCTTGGTTCTGAATTCCACGCCTCCCATTCGGAGCACTGATGATGTTGATCTCTTCTCGCCGGCCGCATTGGGCTACTCGTTTGCTGGCATCGCTGTCGGTGGTGCTCACGGCTGTCGGTGTCACGCCAGCGAGCGCCGCGCAGACCCAGGCAGGCACCGAGGCGGCGCAACCCAGCCTTCTGCTGCCGGCCAAGCCCAGCGAAATGTTGCGAGCGCCCGCCGCGACCTGGAAACCCTTGCTAGCGAAGGTCGGTGCTGCGCTGGACGAACGTGGCAAGGCGGTGCTCTTGCTGAGCAAACCAGCGTTGATCGAACTGAATGTGCAGCGCACGGTCTATGCGCAAGCGCAGCTGGACTGGCCAGTCGTGTTCGATGCCGTCAAGAAAACGCGCCAACTGCAGGACAGCGTGTCGGGTCGGCAGACGGCGGGCCTGCTCAATGAGCTGCTGGCCCGCCAGGCCGCCAGCCGCGGCGACGCGGCCTGGTTGCAGCGACATTTGCGTGATCAGGTGCTCGCCATGCCTTGGGCGGAAGTCGAGCCCACGATCCGCTCGCTGCGGCAGCAATTGGCCCTGATGAAAGCCGAGGCCGTCGAAACCTATGTGCTCAGCAAGCTGGACCCTTCCGCCGGCGTGGCAGAGAACAAGGCGAACCTCGGTTTTGTGATGCAGTTGATGGCCATGCGCTTCCAGCTGCTGGAGGTGATGCCTCGCCAGGACGCCTTGATCGCGGGCCTGGATGAAGCCATTGCGCAGCGCAGCGCCGCCGCGGCCAGCGCCGCCAGGAAGTGAACTGATGATGGCCTCTCTTCATGCACCCCAGGTGCTGTGGCTGACCGGGCTGTCCGGTGCCGGCAAGTCCACGCTGGCGGCGACCTTGCACCGCCGCTTGGTGGATGCCGGCGTCATGGCGGCTGTGCTGGACGGCGATGCCGTGCGTGCCGGCTTGTGCCGTGGCCTGGGCTTCAGCCCCGAGGACAGGCGCGAGAACATCCGCCGCGTGGCCGAGGTGGCCCGGCTGATGCGAGAGGCCGGCCTCGTCGTCATCTGTGCGCTGATCTCGCCGCTGCGCGAAGACCGCGCGATGGCGCGCGACATCATCGGCGCAGAGAACTTCCGTGAGGTGCATGTGGCGACGCCGCTGGAGGTCTGCGAGCGGCGCGACCCCAAGGGGCTGTATCGCAATGCGCGGGCCAATGCACTGACCCAGTTCACGGGGGTGTCGGCGCCCTACGAGGAGCCGCTGTCGCCCGACTTGCGCATTGACGCCAGCCGCGACGATGCGAGCGAGGCCGTGACGTCGCTCGAGGCCTTGCTCAGGACCTGAGCAGCTGCGCCGCCAGTGCCGCGGCGTGCTCGCGCAGCTCGGGCACGGCGGTCGCTTCCCAGCGCTGGGCGCGCAGGTGGGGGCCGAGGTAGTGGAAGCCGGGCTGGCCCTCGCCAGACGCATCGCGGATGCGATAGCCCTCGTCCACGAGCAGGCCCAGGCCATGAGGGCAGGGTGTCAGGCGCCCTGCCTGCTGCAGTCGCCACAACAGCGGCGACGAGACGCCATCAATGGCCGAGCTGGGCCCCGAGCAGTTGACGACTCGATCCGCATCGAAATGCTCGACTACCGACTTGGCGCGCCCACGCCAGCCGAGCCGCAACTGGTTGTCGAGGGCTTGGACCGACGCGATGCGGCCCGCTACATGGCGCAGGCGTCCGCTGGCGAGGTCTTCTTCCAGCACCGCGCGCGCCTGTGGGGCGGCGCGATGGCGATGCACGTCCCAGTAGGGCAGCAGATGGCGCAGGAACTGGCCGCGGCCGCGTGCGTCCAGCGCCTGCCAGGCCGTGGGCGTCTGGGCGCGAAAAGCCGCCCAGACGTCGCGCCAGTCCACGCCTGCGGCCTGAGCGCGGGCAAGCTCGGCGCGGAACAGGCGCAGTTGCCGGCGCAGGGGTTGACTGTCGGCGATGGCGGGGTCCAACGCCCAGGGCGTGGGCGGGCCCTCGTTGCGGCGGTGCCCCTGCGGCAGCAGGCCGCGACGCGACAGTGCGAGCACAGGACCGTGGTGGCCGCGGGCACGCAGCGTGATCAGCACGTCCAGCATGGTCAGGCCGCTGCCGATCAGCGCGATCGGGGCGTCGGAGGCAAGGTCGTTCAGCGCGCTGCCGGCCCAGGGGTCGGCCACATAGCCAGGTAGACCGGCGAGATCAGCGTGTGGGTGGCGAGGTGGCAGGTGTCCGATGGCGAGGATGACGGCATCGAAAGCCGCCTGTGAGCCATCGATGAAGTTGAGCTGCCAGCCCTGCGGTGTCGGTAGGCAGTCGTCGACCAGGGCGACGAGTTGTCGCAGTTCGACACCTGCGCAAGTGGCCACGCGCTGCTCCAGCGCCGACTGCAGATAGTCGCCATAGCGCTGGCGCGAGACGAACTCATGGCCGTCGATGGCCGCATCGTCACGGCGCAGCCAGTCGACGAAGTGCCCCGGCTGGGCCGGGTCCAGGCTCATGCGCGCCGCCGGCACATTGAGCAGGTGGTCGGCCGAGTGCGTGCCGTAAGCCAGGCCGCGCGCGAAGCGGCCCGAGCCGTTGATCATCGTGATGCTGCTGCCGGTCGGCAGGCGGCCCAGCAGCTGCCAGGCGGTGGCGACGCCGCTGAAGCCGGAGCCGACGACGGCGACGTGCATGCCGGGATCAACCGCCCGTTTCAACCGGCTTCACACACCAGGTAGATGGACGAGCAGAGGTCCGGGTATTGCTGGCCGAGCTGGAAGCAGCCTTCCAGGTAGGCCGGCGTGATGATGTCGGTCTTCAGCAGGCGGTCCCACTGGAAGTTGGCCAGGGCCTTGAAGAAGATGCCCGAGCGGTGGATGACCTTCAGCCCGGCGCGGGTCGCGTCGCGCTCCAGCGTGTCCAGCGCATAGGTGATGCGGTGGCCGTGCTCGGCCTCTGCCGGCGTGACGGCGGCGTTGTGGTCGATGAGGCCCATCTTGACGGCGATCTGGCGCGACGGCGCGTTCGCGTTGGGGCAGGCCAGGAAGAAGCGGCCACCCGGGGCCAGCCATTCGCGATTGATGCGGCCCAGCACGGCGACGGGGTCGTCCAGGTGCTCCAGCACATGCGTCATGACGATGTTGTCGTAGCGGCGCGGCAGCTGCACGTCCTCGAACAGCGAGTTGAAGTACTGCACCTTGTCGCCCAGGCGCTGGCGCGCTTCTTCCATGGCCACATCGGAGGCCTCGACGCAGCTCAGGTCGCTGAAGTGCTCAGTCAGGCGGGCCGTGAAGTCACCCTTGAAGCTGCCCAGCTCCAGCATGCTGCCCGGCCGGAAGAAGGGCGCGAAAGAGCGCACCATCAGCGGATGCATCACGTCGAAGTCGAAGCCGTAGGCGTACTGGCGCGCGTTGTCGACGTGCTCGGCGTTGTAGTCGCGGGAATTGCTCATCAAAGCTCTCGATGCAGAAAGAGGGTGGGGCCGGCGGCGGCCGAGGCCTCGGCACTGAAACCATGCCGGCGGTAGAGCGCCAGCGCGGCCGTATTGTCGGCGTAGACCTCCAGGCGCAGCCGCGGCAGGTCCAGCTCGGCGGCCAGGGCCAGCGTGCGCGTCAGCAGCTTGCCGGCGATGCCTTGGCCTTGGTGGCCGGGCAGCACGCTGACATTGGTGATGAAACCGCCCTGAGCCGCGTCGTTGGCGTACATGGCGATGAGGCCGACGAGGACGTCGTCCTGCCAGGCTTCGACGCGGCGGGCGTGGGCGGCCAGCTTGTCGGCATAGGCGGCGAGGTCGATGCGTGTGCTCAGCGGCGGCGCGAAGCTCGTGTCGGCCGCGCGCAGATGGGCCAGCAACGTACTGGCGTCTGCACTGTCGAGCAGGAAGTTCATGCCTCGAGCACGGCTGCGCCAAAGCCTTCGCGGCCAAAGGCGTTGCCGTTGTAGAGCAGCACGATGCGGCCGTCGATCTCGGTCAGGTGGGGGTAGCAGACCATGTCGCCGTCCCAGGCGCCGGCGTCGCGGTCGAAGCGGGGCAGGTCGTCTGCGCGCGTCCAGGTGCGCAGGTCGTCAGACCAGGCCTGGCCCAGGCGGTAGCCGCGCGACGGGTCGGTGCGAAAGCCCGAGGCCTCGCGATAGCAGAACACCATCAGCCAGCGCTCGCCGACGCGGATGACGGCCGGCAGGGCCTGGCATTCGTCGGGTCCGAGGCGATCGGGCACCAGGGCCTGGCCTTCGTCCTTGCTCCAGTGGATGCCGTCGGCCGAGGTGGCGTGGCCGATCTTGTAAATGCGGTCGGGCGCCGCCTCGCCGGGGAAATGCTTCCAGCCGGTGCCGAACATCGTCCACATGTGGAAGCGGCCGTCGAACTGGCGCACGAAGGCGTCGCCGACGAGGCAAGGCTCATGGACGCTCGGGCCCAGCACCGGACCGGGACCGGCGCGCTCAAACGTCGCGCCACCATCACGGCTGATGACCAGCCCCACGGCCGTCTCGACGGAGACGGCCACGCGGCGGGCCCAGCCGGTGGTGTAGGCCCAGATCTCTTTGCCGACCGGCGTCGGGCTGAAGGGGAAGATGCCGTGCTCGTCGAAGCAGCCCAGGCCGCCGAGGCCCAGCACCGGTTCAGTGTTCACGCGCAGCACCTGTTGCAGGTCCTTGCTGAAGTCGGCGAAGGCGACCTGGCTGAGGAACTTGCCATCGGCGCCCTTGGCGCGGGTGGAGAAGTAGATGCGCACGAAGTCGTCGAAGACGACGGCCTGCGGCGACTGCGCAAACCCGGCGCCCGCCCCGGGCAGTTCGTGCTCGAAGGGGTTGAAGATGCGGCCGAGCTTGCGCCAATGCATCAGAGCTCCCCTTCCAGGCGGGCCAGGCCGAACCCTTCGCGGCCCACGCCGTTGCCCAGATAGCCCATATAGGTCACGCCGTCGACCTTGAAGATGTGCGGGTAGGCAATCATCTCGCTGTCCCAGCCCTCGGCGGACAGATCCAGGCCGGCCTTGGCGTCGTCGCGTGTCCAGTGCTTCATGTCCGTGCTGGACGCATAGCCGATGCGGTAGCCCTTCTCCTTGCCACGGAAGCCCGCGCTGTAGCGGTAGCAGAAGAACATGTGGAAGCGCCCGCCCGACTCGAAGACGTCGGGGCTGGCCTGGGCCTCGTCGGCCTCGATGCGGCTCTCGATGAGGTCGCGGTCTTCGCGCTGCCAGTTCAGGCCGTCATCGGACGTGGCCATGCGGATCTTGTAGACCGGCTCGGCGCGGCCGTCGACCATCTTCCAGCAGCGGCCGGCGATGTAGAAGAGCTGGTACTGGTTGCCGAAGCGGCGGATCTTGGGGCCGCTGATGACGAAGGGTTCGTTCAGGCTGGCGGCCAGCACCGGGCCGTCGCCCTCGCGCTCGAAGTGCTTGCCGCCGTCGCGGCTGATGGCCGTGCCGATGGCGGTGTCGAAAGGCACGGACTCGCAGCGTGTCCAGCCCGCGTAGTAGGCGCGCAGCACGTCGCCCTGCTGGATCACCGACACCGGGTAGGTGCCGAACTCGTCGAAGCAGCCCAGGCCGCCGAGAGACAGGATGGGCTCGGTGGCCATGTCCAGCACGCGCATGGGGTCGCGGCGGTCCAGGTCCACCCAGGCCGAGTAGCTGACGAACTGGCCGCGCGCATCGGGTTCGGGCCGGCAGGAGAAGTAGACGCGGATGCGGTCGTCCAGCAGCAGGGTGTGGGGCGCCTGCGCGAAGCTGCGCAACCAGGGGCGGCCCTCGACTTGCTGGGGCACGAAGGGGCGGCCCAGCTTGGTCCAGCGATAAGAGGTCACAGCAGGTCGAACTGGTGGCGCACGGCGTCGTCGACGACCGCGGCGGGGTTGAACATCAGCACGTCGAGGATGGACAGCCAGGGCACGAAGGCGGCGCCGAACTGGGCGTACTCGAAGGGGCGGGCCTTGTGGAAGCGCAGTTCCACGCCTTCGGCCGCAAAGGCCTCGCGCTCGTAGAGCTCCATGCCGCCGATGGCGTTGACATAGGTCGTGGCGCCGAGTGCCTTGCAGATGGCCAGTACCTTGTCCTGGGCCTTGAGGTCTTCGTCATGCGGCACTTCGGACGACACGATCAGCCGCGTCGTCAGGCCGAGATGGTCGCGCGTCTTGACGATGGACTGCCAGAGGTAGTCGAACAGGTTGTTGGCCGGGTCCAGTACGACGTTCTGAAGCCACGGGCGCAGCGTCTCGTACTGCGGCGCCTTGCGGTAGCAGCCGTCGAACTGCGCCAGCAGCTTGCGGCGGTCGAAGGTCGACGCCAGATCCCGTTCGCAGACCATGAGCTGGTCGGACCCCGCCGCCAGCGGCAGCGAGAACATGGCCGCATCGCCGTTTTGCAGCATGCGGTTGCGGTTGATCCAGCCCTTCTTGGTGTACTTGATGCGGTCGTAGACGACGAAGGCATCCACCGCCCCCATCAGCTGCCAGTAGCCGATGTAGGGCAGGAAGTAGGGCTGCATGATGGCCAGCCGCATGGACGCTTACTTCCGCTGCGAGCGGATCATGTCGACGATCTGGTCCTGCTGCTCCGGCGTCAGGCCGGGGTAGATGGGCAGGCACAGCACCTGCTCGGCCGCGCGCGAGGCCACCGGCAGGTTGGCCGGTGCCGCCGATGGCAGGGCGCGGTACATCGGGAAGCTGCTGATCAGCGGATAGAAGTAGCGGCGTGCGTAGATATTCTTGGTGCGCATGGCCGAGTACAGCTCGTCACGCGTGGCGCCGTATTCCGGCTTCACCAGGACGGGGAAGTAGGAGTAGTTGTGCTTGCTGCCGGGGCTGGGCGGCAGGCATTCGATGCCGGGGACGTCGGCCAGCATGGCGCGGTAGCGCACGTCCACTTCGCCGCGCTGGCGCAGGGCTTCGTCGACATGGTTGAGCTGCAGCAGGCCGAGGGCGGCGTTGAACTCGCTCATCTTGCCGTTGATACCGGGTGCGACGACGGTGGTCTCGTCGACGAAGCCGAAGTTCTTCAGCTGGTCGATGCGTAGCTTGGTCTTGGCGTCCTTGCAGACGATGGCGCCGCCTTCGAAGGTGTTGAAGACCTTGGTGGCGTGGAAGCTCAGCACCGACAGGTCACCGGCATTCAGCACGCTCTGGCCGTCGGACTCGACGCCGAAGGAATGCGCCGCGTCGTAGATGACCTTGAGGTTGTAGTTCTCGGCGATCTTCTCGATGGCCGCCACATCGCAGGGGTGGCCATAGCAGTGCACCGGCATGATGGCCGTGGTCTGCGGCGTGATGGCGGCTTCGATCTTGGCCGGGTCCAGGTTCAGGTTGACCGGGTCCACGTCGACGAAGACGGGCTTGATGCCGTTCCACAGCAGCGAGTGGGCCGTCGCGACGAAGGAATAGGGCGTCGTGATGACTTCACCCGTGATGCGCAGCGACTGCAGCGCCGTCAGCAGCGCCAGCGTGCCGTTGGAGAACAGCGCGATCTCGGGCACGCCCAGGTATTCGCACAGCGCCCGCTCGAACTTCTGGTGCATCGGCCCGCCGTTGGTGAGGAACTTGCTGTCCCACACCTCCTTCAGATAGGGCAGGAATTCCTCCAGCGGCGGCAGGTGGGGCTGGGTGACGTAGATGGGTTTCTGGCTCATGGGATTCAGGCGGGGATGGGCTCGCCGACCTTCAGCAGATGCTGCGAGCTGGCCTGCAGGGCTTCGTGGTTCTGGTACATCCAGTCGAAGGCGTCGACGAATTCGGTCGCGTCTTCGGGGCTCGGCGGCTGGAAGAGCTTGGCCTTGACGTTGGTGGCCTTCAACTGATCAACGATGGCCTGGCGGGCCTCGTCATCGTGGATCACCTTCATGGCGGCCTGGAAGTAGGCCTCATCGTTGTCCGACACCAGCCAGGTAGGCAGGCCGACCATGCGCATCACGTCGCGGTCGCCAATGCTGAGCACCTCGTTGGCGTAGTAGGCCACCGTGGGCACGCCCAGCAAGCAGGTGTCGACGGTGCTGTTGGTGTTGCCGAAGGGGAAGGCGGCCAGAGCCAGGTCGCAGCGCTTGAGCTGGTGCAAGAACGACGCGTATGGGCGCGAGGGCTCCAGGGTGAAGCTTCTGAAACGGCGCTCGAACACCTGCCGGATGCGGTCATACATGACACCCGCAGCACTGGCAAAGAAATGGAAATGGATGGGTCGGGTGGATTCCTTTTCCAGGCGTTCGCACAAGGCCAGGAATCTGGGCGACAACTTCATCAAGGAGCTGTTGACGGCGATATGGAGGGCGCCATCATCAAACGGCAGCTTTTCGATGCCGAAGTCGATGTCTTCGCTATAGGGCGCAAAACTGCCCCAGGCCTTGCGTTCCAGCACCTTGGCACCGAATTCCAGGGATGCCTCGCCGTGGCCGGCTTGCACGAGGGTGTAGTCCATCGTGTCCATCATCGCTGGCGCCGGATGTCCCAGTGTCATGACCTGAATCGGCGCATATCGCAGGTTGGCGACCATCTGCGTCCATTCCGACATGCCCAGACTCGGGTAGTAAATGATGTCCGGCGCGATTTTTACGATGTGCGCGCCGATGTCTTTCATATTGGTGCCCTGTTCGAGCAGGATGACATCGTCGAACAAATCAAACGCGGATTCCGAGACAAATCCCTTCACCGCCATGCAGACCGTGTTGTAGCGCGTCTTCAACTGGCGGATGCTGGCCGCATAGCTGCGATACATCGCATGGCCGGTGGACATCCGCTCCGCCGCAACCAAGACGGTGGGCCGGTCAACGATCCTGTAGTTGCTGCTTCGGGATTTGAGCCCGCCCGTCTTGTCGATTCGCAACCAGACGGCGTTGAGGGATTTCTTGAGATTGTGCTTGTGCGCGTGATCGGCATAGCTGCAGTGCATCCAGGCCGACGTCAATGCCTGGATGATGCCCTGCGTCGGCACCGCCTCCTCGATGAGGGTCGAGTTGTCGATCAGCAGGCCGCGGTTCGTTTCGCCCTGGGCGTTGTGGACGAACGGAGCGGTAAACCACCCCAGCATCAGCGGCAGGAGTTGATCCGGCGGCAGTTTGAGCACCCCCGACATCAACTCCGCCGGCATATCGTCCAATGAATAAAACAGCGACAGCACGAAGACCTGATTGGGCTTCAGCGTCAGGCTGCCATTGGCATTTCGAATGCCGTGATAGCGCAGCAAATGGAACGGGCCCTCGTAGCCACTGAGCTCAAAAATGGCTTCGAGTGCGGGCTTGCGGCCCGCCAGAAATTCGATTTGCCCGAGATCAATTTGAAAGTCCGGGCTGCACAGCAATGCCGAGATCATCGCGGCGATCCGCGTGTACGCGGCGCGACGCTGCTCTGGCGTGCAGGTGGGGGCAAGAATCCCGAAGGGGTTGCGTGTCTGGCTGATGTAGCTCAGCAGGTTCAGCAGCAGCGCAACGCCCTCCCGTGTCTGACGTTGAAATACGGCTCGTTCCAGCTTGTCGAGGGTCTCGTCGACCAGGACGGGGTTATCTGCAGTGGTCATATCGCGAGGAAGAGCGTGAGCTGTAGCGGGGAAGCGGTGACTTGACGCTTCAGGTGCGGGGTGGGCGACGCGCCGGGCTGGCCAGATCGCTCAAGTGAGCCTAGGATTCTAAAGGGCGGGTCAGGCCGGATCTGTCTGTGGTGCGGTCAGGTCAGTGCTGCCGACGCGGCATTGACTGAGCCAAACGGGCGAGGGGAAAGCGCCGTCATAGGCGCTGACTACTGATGTGAACAAGCAACGCATCTGGGGCAAACCCCGACCCGCGACCGATGCCGGACGGACAAACGCCTGTAATCGTCTGCTATGCTGCCGGACAACCTGCTGAGCTGGAGGGTATTGAGCCGTGCCAGTCATAGTAGGGGAGGCGAAGCATGAGCGCTTTGTGTCGACGCAGTGGTCGCCGCGTTGGTGGCTGCGGCGGTCCGGAAACGGGCCGAGGCAATCGACCCAATGCGGTGTCTGAGTGTTCAGCTTCGCTTGTGTTCGGTTAATTTGTTGCAACAACGATCCGGAAGGTTCATTTAATGAAGAACTTCACCTACAAGGCCCTGGCCGTCGCGACCGCTGCGGTTTGTGGTGCTGGTGCTCAGGCAGGCTCGGTGTCCTCGACGACGGCGAAGTATGCTGTCGAGGCCATCACTTCGAGCAGCCCCATCACCCTGTCTCCCGTCATCTACACGATGGGCGTCTCCCGCGTGGTGTCGCAGCCCTTCACCATCATCGTGCGTGAGCCTGCTGGCGCCACGACGACCCTGAGCTGCGGCGCTGTGCCGACGGTTTCGGGTGGCGGTGCTGCCAACATCACCGTCAAGCGCACCTCGGCTACCGAGTGCGTGTGGGACGTGAACGTCACGACCGACATCAACGTCGGTGGCAACATCACCTTCCCCAACCTGGCCATCAACGCTCACAGCCTGGCGACGGTCGGTGCGATTGAGAAGCTGAACGTTGCGCTGTATGACACGGGTGAAACCGCCCGCGTCGACAACTCCAACGACATCACCGCCACGGTTGCTACGTCTGCCCGCGCTATCACGCTGACGGCTACGCAAGACACCGGCACCAAGGCCGACGTCAACTTCAACGCCGGTAACCAGCCGCTGTTCGGTTTCGTCGCTCAGAACGACGACACGACCACCAACGCCAGCGCCAACTTCACCATTGGTATCAATGGCTCGTTGCTGAATTCCAGCGGCATCGCCGTGACGGCCAACAGCATCCTGACGAACATCGTCGTGACCGTTGCTGGTGACTTCTCCGGCCTGATCACGAGCTTCAACGGCGCTGGCAACAGCTCCGTGATCGTCAGCAATGGTGCCGTCGGCGCTCCTGCCGTGACGTACAACGCCACCGCTGGTACCGCCGTGTTCACGGTGACCGGCCCGCAACTGAACCAGACCGGCAATACCGCCGTTCAGGTCAGCCTGAGCTCCGCTCTGACGCAGTCGCTGGGTACCGCCCGTACCTTCGGCGTGTCCGCTGTTGCGAACCCGGCTCTGGCTGGCGTTGGTGCCCAGGCCCTGGCTGGCAACGCCAGCTGGTGGGTGTGGGGCGCGAACGGCATCGAGCTGCGTTCGGCGTTCTTCAACAACGACAACACCAACGGCAACCTGACCCGCTTCTTCTTCCAGAACACGGGTTCGCAGATGGCCGACTACTCGGCAACCTGCCAGGCTGAAACCGGCGTCACCGTGACGTACGGCACCGCCAAGTCGGGCAAGCTGGCGACCGGCACGACCGCTCTGAACGCTGCTGACATCTGCACGTTCAGCACCGGCAAGCGTGGTTCGATCACCTTCACGATCAACGCCAACATCGGCGTCGTCAAGGGCGTGTACCAGCAAGCCATCAACGGCGCTGCTGCTGGCTACATCCCCCTGGAGCGTCCGTACGGCGCCAACACGTACTAAGCAAAAGCGCTTTCGCGCCGAGCAAAAAGGGCACCTTCGGGTGCCCTTTTTTCATGGCCAAGGCCATCACTTACACTGCCGACCTCTTGCGAAACTGCACCCCCATGGTCCGCTCCAATTCTGATTCTCAGCTGCGTTCGCGCGGTTTCACTCTGCTTGAAATGCTGGTGGTGCTCGCCATCATCGGTTTGATTGCAGGCTTGGTGGGTCCGCGGCTTTTCAGGAAGGTTGATCAGTCGCGCATAACGGCGGCGACGATCCAGATCAAGCAGTTGCGTGGGGCGGTCGAGAATCTGCGCTTGGACATCGGTCGCTATCCAACCGCTCAGGAAGGTTTGGCCCTGCTGAACAAGCCGCCCGCCGATCCCGCCTTGGCTTCACGCTGGCGCGGCCCCTACCTTGAAGAAACCGTGCCGCTGGACCCCTGGTCCAAGGCCTACCAATATTCGCTGCCCGGCCGTGATGGTCAGCCTTTTGCCCTGTATTCGCTGGGTGCCGACGGCCAGCCCGGTGGCGAGGGCGATGCTCAGGATCTCGGCGTTCTGCCGGCCAACTGAGCTATCCATCCATGGGCCGTGCCAAGCCGTCGATGACGGTCCCGGCATCAATGACATGAGCCTCAGCCGCCACCGTGGTTTCACGCTGCTGGAGATGCTGGTCGTCCTGGCGCTTATGGCACTGGCAACGGGCATCGTGCTGCCGCGGGCGGCGGGGTGGCTGGACAGCGTGCAGGAGCGCGGCTGGCGTGCCGACCTGCGCGCCTACATCGAAGCCATGCCCGTTCGCGCCTTCCTGTCCGGGGAAGAAAAACGGCTGGATGCGGCCGCCATCCTGGCTGCCGTCCCGGGAGGCCCACCGGGACTTGAGCTGCAATTGCCTGAACCTCTGACCTATGACCCGACCGGCGCTGCAAGCGGCGGCCGCATGCAGTTCAAGCGTGGCGGCGTGCGCGAAGTGTGGGTGGTCGAGCCTTTCAGTGGCCGTGTCGTCGAGGGACCCTGACGCGATGTCGAGCAGGCCTCGCTTCCGTCGAAGCTGCCGCGTCGGGGCCCGGCCGCGCGGATTCACCCTGCTCGAGGTGATCGTTGCGCTGGTCATCCTGTCCACCGCCGGGCTGGTGCTTTTCGGCTGGATCAACCAGAACCTGGCGACGGCCACACGGCTGCGTGAGTCGCAGGCCCGCTCCCAATTGCAGATCGAAGGCGTGTCCTGGCTGGCGACGATCAACCCTGTCGCCGAGCCTGAAGGGGAGCGAGAAATGGGCGGCTTGCGTCTGACCTGGCGTGCGACCCTGCTGGAACCGATGCGTCCCGAGTTCGATTTTGGCGGTGCCATCGTGCCGCGCTGGATGATCGGGCTGTACCGCGTGAACGCAAGCATCACACGCGTGGACGGCGGCATGCGGACCGAATGGGAGCAAGTCTCCACCGGCTGGAGGTCCGTCTTTGCCGCTCCGGCGACCGCGCCGAAGATTGGCGTTCCATGAAGAAGCCTGCTGGGTTCAAGCTTGAGCGCGCCCGACGCGGCTTCACGCTGGTCGAGATGCTCGTGACGCTGGCGTTGATGGCCATGATCTCGTCGCTGCTCTGGGGGGCCCTGCAACAGGTGCTGAGAGTGGAGCAACTGCTGCAGCGGTCGGGCGTTGACGGGCAACTGGACGTCGTGCGCCGCGAATGGTTGCGCGGCTTGATTCAGGCCAGCTTGGTGGAGCAGACCGGTGCACCGCGGCAATTGGAAGGTGACAACCAACAACTCACCATCGCCAGCGCCGAAGCTCAACGCCTGCCGGGTATGCGGGCCACAAAGTTGTTGATCCGCTTTGAGTCCGATCCCAGCTCGGGGCGACAGCGGTTGATGCTTTCCGAGGCCCCTGCTACCGACGCTTTCGCCCAGGGTTTGCGAACCCCTGCCGCGCCGGTTGAAGTGCTCGCCTGGCAGGGCAAGCCTGGCGCCATCCGCTTTCTTGATGCGAGCGGGCAATGGCTCGATCAGTGGCCTCCGCCACTCTCGACGCGCCTGGCCGCCGCGGGAGGCGAAGACGACGACATGCGGGCGGCACGAGCCGGCGTGCCGCGCCTGCCACGGGCCGTGTGGCTGGAGATGGGTGGCGACGTCGGCGGAGCGCTGGTGACGGCCTTGAGCGTCACCGAGCCTGGCCGCATGCGCCGGGCTCAATGGGAGCGGCAGTGAGAGCCATGCAGTCCGGTGCGAGGGGCCAGCGGGGCTACGTGTTGTTGATGGTGCTGGCAGCTCTCGCGGTGATGGCATTTGTGGCGCAGCGCTTCGCCCTGCGCAACGACGAACTGCGTCGCAATGCGCTGGACTTCAGCCAATACGCACAGGCCCGCGCGGCAACGGCGAGCGCGTTGTCGGCCACGCTGTACTGGAATGCCACGCGCCAGCTGATGCCGGCAGGTCGCGGCGTGCTGGACAACCAACTGCGACACGACGGGCGGCGCTACACCACGACTGAAGGCGCTTTCGTCGCCGTGCAGGATTTCCGCGGGCTGCTTGCGATCAACGGCGTGAGCCGCCCGCTGCTGAGCAACCTGTTGGTCCAGGACGGCGTGCCGCTGCCGCGTGCGCAGGCCATGATCGATGTGCTGGACGACTACATCGACACTGACAACCTCAAGCGGCTCAACGGCGCGGAGCGGCCGGAATACAAGGCGCTCGACTTGCCTGGGCCACGCAACGACTGGTTGGTCACCCCACGCGAGTTGGAAGCCATGCCGCTATGGCGCGATGATCCAGCCCAGTTGGCGCGATGGATGCGGGTGTTCAGCGGCGATATCGGCCACTCGATCAATCCCTCAACCGCACCACTGGCCGTGTTGAAGGCCGTGCTGCCCACCGCCAACCCTGCCCAGCTCGAACTGGTGCAGACGCTGAGCCACTCCGACCAGTTGCGGGACGGGCGCGCCGCCCAGGCCCTGACGGGCCTGCCTTTTGACAGCGACGACTTCGTTTTCTCGCCGGGCTACGAGAGTCGCATCACCATCTGGGCGCCCGGGCTGCCAAGGGCCCTTGAGTACAATGTCCGGTTGATACCTGCAGGGGAGCTTGGCCCGTGGGTGATCACAGAACAGCACAGCATCTCGCGGCTTACATTCACTGATGAAGCTCCCCCAGCTCTCCCTTTCCCCCTTGCGCTCGGTACTCGGCCCCAGGCCGCAAGCAGTCCTGCGCCTTGAGGGCTTGGACGCGGCGCCGCGTGCAAGTTGGTGGGCCCGCACCACCGTCATCGTTTCCCGAAGCCGCTGCCGCCTGCGCTGGTTTCGCCTGACAGGTCTTCAGTCGGCCGAGAGGCTGGCCGCGTTGCGGCTGCAGGTCGAAGCTTGGCGACCGTTCGAGAACACCGCGGCTCGACTCGTGCTGCTCGGCGAAGACGGCCTGGCCGTCGCCTGGGATGCCACGTCTGCCCACCAGCAACTGCTGGGTGACGGCATGCAGCCCGAGCGCTGCCAGTTCATTCCCGAAACCCTGATGCAACCTGTTGGCCCGGATGGGCTGCGCCTGCTGCGGGGCGCCGAAGGCTTCGAGGCGCAATGCTGGCGAGACGGATTCCTGCGCGCCAGCCGCTGGTGGGCCGAGCCGCTCACGGCACAAGACTGGCAGGAGTTCGTCCACGCCAGCGGCGCGGGGCCAGACGCCGGCGGTGCACTGCCGCAACCGCAGCAACTCGCGCTGGACAGCGCGTGGATCAAGCACTACCCCTTGCATGCCGCCGCGGAAGGGGCCGAGGGCGTGGAACAGCGTCTGGTGTTCGTCGGCGCCTTGGCGCTCACGCTGGCGGGCGGCGTGCTGGCGCATCAGCTCTGGGATGCGCGCCAGCAAGGCCAGGCGCTGGCCCGGCAGATTGCCGATATCAGGACTGCAACGGCGCCAGTGCTCACGGCGCGTGACGCCACCATCGCCGCCGTCGACGAAGTCGAGAAGCTTGCCGCCTGGTTTGCGCTGCCACTGCCCGTGGATGTGATCGGCTATCTGAATGACACGCTGGGCAGGTCCGGCGTGCAGGTCAAGGACCTGGACCTTGAAGGCAACAAGCTGCGCCTCGGCCTGCAGCTCACGCCCAGCGCGACGCGCGCCGGCATCGTGAAGGACCTTCAATCCGGCGGCTGGTTTGTCGACGTGAACGAAGTGCGCGCCGATAACGCGCGCGGCCTGTTGACGATGGAGATGCGCATCGTCGGCTTGCGTCCGCCGGCGGCTGGCAGCGCTGAAGCCACGGTGACTGCCGCAGTTGCCGCACCGCAACCCGCGCCAGCAACGGCTGCGCCAGCGCCGATCGCGCAGGCGCCCATGCCCGCCCCGGCGCAGGTCTCGCCCGCGCCGGCGCGACCGCAGCCCGTCCCGCAGGGACCAGCCAAGCCCATCATCGCCAAGCCGGATGCGAACGGTCTGCCGCCCCCGGATGTTTTCAATGCCATACCGAACCGCTGATGAGTCGTGACGCTGTGCTGACGCCATGGGCGCAATTGCGCGAGCAGTGGCAGGAATCCCGCCTGGTCCGCCTGGGTGCCTGGCTGGGCGTCGCGCTGCTGAGCGTCTACCTGCTGCTTGCCGGCTTTGATGAGGTCGATGCGCTGCTCGAGCGCAACCGTGGCTCGGTGGTTGAGCTGGCCCGCCTGCAGGCGCTGGCCAAGGAAAAGGACTGGCCCGAGCGCCGTCGCGAGGCCACGGCCCTCAAGGTCGCCTACGACACGGCCGTCTGGATGGAGCCGGACATCGCGCTGTCCGAAGCCGGCCTGCAGGACTGGTTGCGCAACGTGACGCAGCGCCTGGGCCTGAAGGTGCGCGAGATCACTCTCGTACGCGCCGAACCTTCTGCCAAGCCCGCGGGGAATGTGCCGGCGGGCTATGTCGAGCTGCATGCTCGCGTCAGCGTCGAGCTGCAGCGCACGCCGCTGTTCGTGCTGCTGGCCGAAATGGCCAACCAGGAGCGGCGCATCGTCGTCGAGCGACTGTCCATCCGCAGCCAGAGTCAGCCGGCGGTCGCTGACATGGACCTGCGCATCCTTGCCAGGCCGGGGGGTAAGCCATGAAGGCCATGCCCTGGGTCTTGTTGGCGGTGGCACTCGGCCTGGGTTGGCTGATCGCGCCGGCGCCCGAGGCCGATCCTTCGCTCATCCAGGCTCGCAAGGAAAGTTGGAGGCTGCCCGACCTGCCGCAGCGCCCCGACCAGGCAAGCCGCGCGATGGCCTTGGCTGCCTCGCCCATCTTCGAACCCGAAGCGGCTGTTTTGGCGGCCGCTGCGGCCGACGCAGCAGCCAAGGCCGAAGACAAGCGTTGGCGTGTCGCCGGCGTGTTCGGGCGTGGGCAGGAGCGCAAGGTGCTCATCAGCTTTGTCACTGCCGGCAAGGCGCCGCTGCGACTGGCCGTGGGTGACAAGGTTCCCAGCGGTGAGCGCATCACCCTGATCCGCGACGGCGAGGTGCTGATCCGCGTCGGCAACAAGCAGGTTCCGTTGGGAGCTGATTACCGTGAGTGAAAACAAAATGTTCCTGACGCTGCGACCGATCGCCCTCGCGGCCGGTGCCATGGTCGCCCTGAGCGGCTGTGCACCCATCGTGCCCGTATTGCCCAAGCCGCTGCCCGTGGCCAGCCTGGCCCCCAATTCCGCTACGCAAGGGGAGACTGGCGGCCGTGATGCAACGCGCGTTGTCCCCGGCCCCAAGGCGCCCGAGGTCGACACGCCCAGCCTGGCAGTCACGGCCCCGGTGGCCCAGCCCCGGGACGAGGTCGTTGCTGCGGTCAACCTGCAGCAGGTGGCCCTGCCCACCTTCATCCAGGTCGTGTACGCCGATGTGCTGAAGAAGAACGTCAGCGTCGACCCGGCCGTGATTGCCCGGCCTGATCTCGTCACGTTCAAGGCCGGTGGCGGCCAGACGGCGGCTCAGGTCGAGACCGCGGTGCGCCTGCTACTCAAGAGCTACGGCCTCTCGGTGATCGAGGTGGGCGGACTCGTGCGCGTGGTGCCTGACAACGCCAACCAGGGCGGCGACCTGCCGGGCATCCGTTATGGCGCCGCACTTCCGGAAGTTCCGCCGTCGCTGCGTCCGGTCTTTCAGCTGATTCCGTTGGAGTCGGTCCGCCAGGTCGACGTGACGGGCTGGCTGCGCACGCTGTTTGGTGACCGCATCAGGGTGCAGGAAGACTCGACCCGCAATGCGGTGCTGATCAGCGGCAACCCCGACAACGTCAAGGCGGCCATCGAAGCCCTCGCGGTGCTTGACCAACCCGCGCTCAAGGGACGCACCAGCCTGACGCTGACGCCCGCCTTCTGGTCCGCCGAGGAACTGGCCCGTCGTCTTGGCGAGGTGCTGTCGGCGGAGGGCTATGCGGTCCACCCGGTAGGCTCTGCGATCACCCAGGGGGGCTTGCGCAGTCCGATCATCCTGCTGCCGATCTCGAGCCTGAACCAGGTCTTCGTCTTCGCCGCCGGTGACAAGGTGGCCGCCCATATCGCCGAATGGGCCAAGACCCTGGACCGACCCAACGAGCGCGGTGTCGGCAAGAACCTGTTCACCTACCCCGTCAAGCACAAGGACGCCGAGCAGCTCGCAGTGACTCTGGAGCGGGTGCTGGGCGGCGGTGGGTCGGTCGCCAGCACCACCCAGGCAGCTGGCGGCACATCCCCCACTGGCAGCACCGCCACCACGACGACGACGGCCAGCCGCTTGTCCAACGTCGTGGTCGACAAGGCCAGCAACACGCTGATCTTCCAGGTCAACCCTGAAGAGTTCGGGCAGGTCTCGGCCCTGCTGCAGACTCTGGACAAGCCGACCAAGTCCGCACTGATCGAAGTGACGGTCGCCGAGCTGAAGCTCGAGGATGGTGCGCAGCTGGGCGTGCAGTGGCTCACCAGTCATCTGGAAGGCAAGGCGGGCTTCACGGCCAATGCTGGCAGCGGTTCGGGCGCCGTCGGCGGCTTCAACATTTCTGTCCTCAATTCGCTGGGCGGCCAGCGCGTGGCCATCGATGCATTGGCCAGCAACTCTCGCGCCACCATCCTCTCCAGCCCGCGCCTGATGGCCCGCAACGGCGAGACGGCTTTGATCCAGGTCGGTGACGAGGTGCCGGTGCTGAGCCAGCAGATCGCTACGCCCAGCACCACGGGCGGCTCCGCCGGCAATCTGCTGGCGACCTACCAGTACCGCTCGACGGGCGTCATCCTGAAGATCAGGCCCGTCATCCACTCGGGCGACCAGATCGACATCGATCTTTCCCAGGAAGTCAGTCAACCCGTGCAGACGACCTCGGGGATCACCACGACGCCGACCATTTCCACCCGCCGCGTCGAGACCAAGCTCACGCTGCGCAACGGCGCGACCATGCTGCTGGCGGGCCTGATCGACGGCACCTCCTCCGATGGCAACGGCGGCGTGCCCTTCCTCAAGGACATCCCCATCCTGGGCAGCCTGTTTCGCAACCAGACGGTCAAGAAGACACGTCGCGAGATGATCATCCTGATCACGCCCTACATCGCCAACGACTCCACCGAGGCCGAGGCGATCACCGAGAGCTTCCGCAAGAGCCTGGGCGACTGGGCCCGTGTGCCGGCGCCTGAAGCCGGAAGCTCTGCGCCGAAGCCATGACCGAATCCGTCGCTCCGCGCCTGATCGGCGAGCTGCTGCTCGCCCGGGAGCAGATCCGCCCCGACGATCTGAACGCGGCGCTGCGCTTCCAGGCGGAGCAGGGCGGTCGCATCGGCGCGGTGCTGCTGCGCATGGGCGCGATCACCGCCGAGCGGCTGTACGCCGCGCTGTCCGAGCAGCTCGGCATGGGCTGGCTGAGCTTTGACGAACTCGACGAGGCGGCCCTGCGCCTGGGGCTGCAGGAGCTGCAGAGCAGCTCGGCGCAACTGCTCAGGCTGGGCGTGCTGCCCTGGCTCGACGAGGCGGGCTGGCAGCTTGCCTGTGCCGATCCTCTGGAGGCCGAGGTGCGCGAGTTTGCGCAACAGCAGCCGGCGCTCAAAGCGGCGCGATGGTGGCTGATCGCCCCTGATGACGCCCAGCGCTGGGTCCAGCGCCTGCAGCAAGGCGACCTCGCCATGCAGATGCTGGACGAGCGGACCCTGCGCGAGATGGCCGAGGACGCGCCCGTCATCGCCTGGGTCAACAACCTCATCGCCCAGGCCGTCGAGTCGCGCGCCTCGGACATCCACCTGGAGCCCGGCGAGCGCGAGTTCGAGGTCAGGCTGCGCATCGACGGCCAGCTGCACACGCGACTGGCCCTGGGCATGGACCGCTATCCGGCCGTCGCCTCGCGCATCAAGCTGATCGCCGGCGTCGACATCGCCGAGCGCCGCCTGCCGCAGGACGGCCGCATCTCCACGCGCGCCGCCGGCGCCGAGATGGACGTGCGGGTCTCGTCCATCCCGGCCGTCTATGGCGAGTCCATCGTCATGCGCCTGCTGCCCAAGAAGCGCGCCGACCTGACGCTGGAGCGGCTGGGCCTGCGGCCCTCGCAGTTGCGCCAGTTCAAGCGCTGGCTGGGCCTGGCCAACGGCCTGGTGCTGGTGACGGGCCCGACCGGCGCGGGCAAGAGCACGACGCTGTATTCCGCGCTGGCCGCCACCAACGACCAGACGCGCAAGATCCTCACCGTCGAGGACCCGGTCGAGTTCCGCCTGCCGCAGGTCATCCAGGTGCAGGCCCAGCCCGAGATCGGCTACACCTTTGCGCGGGCCCTGCGCGCCTTCCTGCGCCACGACCCGGACATCATCATGGTCGGCGAAATCCGCGACCGCGAGACGGCCGAGATCGCCATCCAGTCCGCGCTGACCGGCCACCTGGTGCTGGCGACGCTGCACACCAACGACGCGCCCTCGGCCGTGACGCGGCTGGTGGACATGGGCGTCGAGCCCTTCCTTGTCGGCGCCTCGCTGCGCGCCGTCATGGCCCAGCGCCTGGTGCGACGCCTCTGCGAGGTCTGCGCCGTTCCCACCGACGAAACCCCGGCGCTGGGTGATGCCGACCTGACACGGGCAATCGCCGATGCACGCGCCGAGGACGGCGCCGCGGAGCTGCCGCGCTGGCGCCGCCATGTCGGCTGCCCGGCCTGCCAGAACACCGGCTTCAAGGGCCGCGTCGGCATCTACGAGATGCTGGATGTGGGCGCCGAGATGCAGCACGCGATCGCCCGCGAAGTGGGCCTGCCCGAGCTGGTCGCTATGGCGCGCCAGACCGGCTACCGCTCGCTCGCCCAGGAAGGCGCGCTCAAGGTCGTGCAGGGCGTGACGACGCTGGATGAAGTGCTGCGCGCCACCGGCACGGCTGACGCCTGATGCGCTTCGACTACACCGCACGCGACGTCGCGGGCCAGCCCCACAGTGGCCAGCTCGAAGCGACCGACCAGGCCGACGCCATGGCGCGCCTGACGGCCCAGGGCATGACGCCCGTCAGCCTGCAGGCGCGCACGGCCGTACCGGTGCGGTCCAAGGCACGCGGCAGCATCAAGCTGGCCGATCAGGTCGTGCTGCTGCGCGAGCTGGCCACGCTGCTCACCGCTGGCGTGACGCTCGGCGATGCATTGCCCAGCCTTTCCGAGGCCTACGAAGGCCAACCACTGGGGGTGCCGCTCGCGCAGATGGAGACCCTGGTGCGCGGTGGTGGCCGGCTGTCGGACGCCTTGCGCATCACGTCGCTGCGCATGCCGGTCTATGTGATTGCGCTGGCCCAGGCCGGCGAGGCCAGCGGCGACATCGCCCGCGCGCTGCAGGAATCAGCCGAGCAGATGGAGCTCGCCCGCAAGGCCAACGAGGACCTGCGCAGCGCCCTCATCTATCCGAGCGTGCTCGTCGGTGCCGGCTCGCTGGCCGTGTTCTTCATCTTCGTCGGCGTCGTGCCGCGCTTTGCCAACCTGATCAAGGGCAGCCGCCAGGTGCCCGAGCTGTCGCGCTGGGTCATCGAATCGGGCGTCTACGTCCGCGGCCATCTCTTCGAGTCGGCCCTCATCATTGCGGCGCTGGTCGGCATCATCGTGACCAGCCTGTCGCGCGAGTCGACGCGCCAGGCCCTGCTGCAGAGCCTGGCGCGCCTGCCGGTCGTCGGCCCCTGGCTGGTGCAGGCCGAGATCGGCCGCTGGGCCACGGTGCTGGGCAGCCTGCTGTCCAACCGCGTGCCGGTCCTGACGGCCATGGAACTGGCCCAGGGCGTCATCCGCCTCGGCATGCTGCGCTCGGGCCTGGAGCGTGCCACCAAGGGCCTGCAGCAGGGCCAGTCGCTCAGCGCCGGCCTGGAGACCCAGGCCTGGTTCCCGCGCACACGGCTCAACCTCATCCGCGTCGGTGAGCGGTCGGGCGAACTGCCCAAGATGCTGCTGGCCCTGGGCCACAGCCAGCGTGACGCGGCCGCCGTGCTTCAGCGCCGCATGCTGGGCCTGATCGAACCCATCGCCATCATCCTCATTGGCGCCGTCATCGGCGTCGTCATGGTGGCCGTCATGATGGCCATCACGAGCTTCGATACGCTCGTCTGAGATCAGCCGCGTTGCGCGGCATCCAGCGCCGCGACGCCTGGTGCTGCGGGAGGTGGAACGGGTTGTTCGTAGTGCTCGATACGCCCCTGGCGGACTCGACCCAGTGCCGCCGCCAGCGCCGCCTCGGGGCCCGCCTGCAGGCCCAGCTGTTGCATCACCCGGGCCACCGTGGCCCGAGGGTCGGCCGCCAGTGCGGTCTGCTCGACGCTGATCCAGCGCCCCGGCGGCAGCTCAGCCTGAAGTTGCTGCAGCACCTGGGCGCAGCCTTGCAGCGCCGTGCCCAGAAAGGCATCCAGCCCGTCAGCGGCGCCCGGCGTCAACCGGTGCTCGGCAAACATCGCCTGCCACATCTTGCGATTGGAGTGGAAGACGGTCGCCGCATCGCGCACCATCCAGACGACCTGGGCCTCGGGGAAGCGTTTCAGCAGCGCCGGCAGGCGAAAGCTGTGGTTGGGCGACTTGAGGATCAGTCGTCGGCCGGGTTGGCCGCCGGACGCGAGCACGCCAGCCATGAAGCGCTCGAAGCGCGGCAGCCATTCGGCCTCATGGGCGTTCCAGTAGCCGGGGTCCAGCGTGTGCAGCAGCGTCGGCAGGCGCTCCGGCATCAGGAAGCCGCGGTAGGCCGAATCGACGCCCAGCGTCAGCAGCGCGAACTCGTCCTCCTGCGGCGACAGCGCGCTGATCTCCAACCCGTCCATTGGCCGGGCGACGCCACTGCGCTCAGGGGGCGCCGGTAGCAACTGGAAGGCGGTGGCGTTCATGCACTGCCAGGTCAGCGGCGTGGGCCAGCCCGTCGCGGCCGTCAACAGTTCGTGCATGACCGTCGTGCCGCTGCGCCAGGGGCCGACGATGAAGAGGGGCGGTGCGAGGGGCTGCGCATCCGCGACGCGGGCTTCGCTCAGCTTGCGGTTCAGCGTCGCCCAGGCAGAGCGCCAACGCAGCTGGGCGCGCGTGCCCAAGGCCAGCGACGACCAGCCGGCGCCCGCCCGCAGCCACTTCAGCAGCTCGGCATCGAAGCTGTGCAGGGGGCTGGTACTCATCGCGGGTCGAACTGCGCGGCGCGGCGCTTCTCGACAGCAGCGAGCTGCTGGTCCAGCAGCGTGCGCAGGCGCCTGGCCGTGTCGGCGTCGGTCTTGCTCAGGTCGTGGAGTTCGTGCGGGTCGGCAGCCAGGTCGAACAGCTCGGCCTGGTTCTCGCCGAGGTCCAGCACCAGCTTGTGCGAGCCGTCGATGACAGCGTAGTGCCCGTGCTGGATCGGCTGGAAGCGGCTCTGGCGCTCCATGGCCATCGCATACACGGGCTGCGCTGGCAGGGCCTCGCCCAGCAAGGCGGGCTTGAGGCTGCGGCCGTCGGCCTGCGGCAGGGGCGCCAGACCCAGCACGTCGGCGATGGTCGGCGCCACGTCGTCCAGGCCGACCGGCGTGTGCACCACGCGCGCCGTGCGCTGGCCCGGCAGCTTGATGACCAGGGGCACGCGGATGACCGCCTCGTGCAGCCATTGGCCGGCATGGCCGATATAGCCGCGCTCGAAGGACTCGCCGTGGTCAGAGGTGACGACGACCAGGGCGCTGTCCAGCTTGCCCTGGCGCTCGAGTTCGTCGAAGAAGCGGCCCAGCGCCTCGTCGGCACCCATGATGGCCTCGCGGTAGCGGAGCCGGTGCTTGTCGATCAGCGCCTGCTGCGGCGGGTTATAGCGCGTCATGCCCAGCATCTGCGACCAGTGGTCCAGCTCGCCCTCGGGCAGCAGCTTGTGCTTGGTGCTGGGCGGCGGCAGATAGGGATCGTGCGGCGGCAGCGTGTGCAGCCACATGAATTGCGGGCGCTGGTTCTGCTGGGCGCGCGCGAGCAGCGGCCGGGCGGCGTCGTAGGTCTGCTCGGGCGCGAACGGGCTGCGCTCGGGGAAGAGGCGCACGTCCAGCGTGTCCAGCAGCGGGATCAGGCCGGACAGCCAGAAGGGCAGCGTCGTGTCGGGGAAGGCGCTCAGCGCGACGCGCGGCTTCAGGCCCAGCGACGGCGAGGGCGCGATGGCCTGCGTCGTGTACTCGTCGTAGCTGCCATGGTGGCGCGGGCTGGCCATCAGGTTGGCGCTGATGGAGTGGGCTTCATAGCCCTGGGCGCGCAGCTGGCTGGCCAGCGTCTGGCCGCGCATGGCCGGCGCCATCTTGGCGACGATCTGTACGCCCCAGTGCGACCAGGGCAGGGCGCCGGTTTCCATGGTGGCCGTGCTGGGCGTCGTGAAGTTGCCCGAGGCGTAGTGGCGGTCGAAGCAGCTCGCGCGGCCGGCGAACTCGCGCAGCCGCGGCATCGTCGTCGGGCCGCCAGGCGCGTCTGCGCAGACGGCCGCGTCCTCCGCGGCCAGCGTGTCGATGGTGATCAGGTAGACATCGGGCAACTGGGCGCGCACCGGCGCCGAGTCGGGGGGGGGCGTCAGGCCCGTCATGCGCGGCGGGTGCAGCAGCAGCCAGACCACCGACACGAACAGCAGCAGCAGTGCCGGCGCCTGCAGGCTGCGCAGCGGCGGCACGAGGCGAGCTAGCACATAGGACAGGCGCCGGCCGCGCAGCATCAGCCCCGAGGCCAGCAGCAGCAGCGCCACGGCGACCAGCCGCGCATTGGCGGACAGCGCGAAGTCGCCTTCCGTCACCAGTTTCAACCAGGCCCAGCTGGCCGAGCCGAACTGCCACAGGCAGATCCAGCAAACCGGCAGCAGCGTCGCGGCCCAGCCCACGACATGGGCACTGGCGGCGGAGGCGCCCAGGCGCCGCAGCAGTCCCGCCAAGGCGACGGAGAGGCCGGCCAGCAACAGGGCCGGCAGCGTCAGCAGCAGCAGCGCCAGCGCGACGTCGCGCGCGAGCTCGGCCGTGGTCTGGAAGGCCAGGAATGCGTCGACCTGGCGCAGCAGCACCCAGGGCATCCACAGCAGGCCCAGCGCCGCGAAGGCAACGCCGAAACAGGCGCGAAACTGCGCCGGCGGCAACTCAGGATGGGAGCGTTCGGCGCTCGCGCCGAGCTTCATTCAGCGCCGCGTCCGGTCAGTCGGCGCCACAGGCGGCGCGCCAGCGCGCTGATCCATTGGCGCAGGAACAGCCAGACACCCACAAGGCCCGCGAACACCGGGGCCAGCAGCTGGAACAGCATGCCGCCGGCATTGGGGTCGATGTAGGCCTGCGCCGGCAGGCTCACCAGTGCCAGGTACAGCGCCACGCACAGCAGAAGAGGGGACGGCTTCATGTCGGGATCTTGAACGGCCCGGATCAGCCGGGCGCTAAGCCACCCGACACTCGCGGACGGCCAAAACCTCCATTTTATCGGGCTGACCAAGGTATCGATTTGTGAAGCCGGCGGCCGGGCTCGCGGGCGGGGGGGCTCCTTACAATCCGCGCCCCTTCTCCCCCTTCGCCGGCCCCTCCTTCTTGAAGCTCGCCAAGCACACGCTCCTCAACCTGTTCGGCCTTGGCGCACCGCTGCTGCTGGCGCTGTTCTCCATCCCGGCGCTGATGCATGGCCTGGGCGTCGAGCGTTTCGGCCTGCTGACCCTGGTCTGGGCCGTGACCAGCTACTTCGGTCTCTTCGACCTGGGCCTGGGGCGGGCGCTGACGCAGCAACTGGCCATCCTGATCGACCGCAAGCAAGACGAGCGCATCGGCCCGCTCAGCGCCTCGGCGCTGCTGCTGATGGCGGCCCTGGGTGCCGTCGCTGGCGCGCTGATGATCCTGCTGGCCCCCTGGGGCGTGGACCTCATCAAGGCCTTGCCGAATCGCGGCGAGGCCATCGCCGCCTGCTGGGCCATGGGCCTGGCCGTGCCCTTCATCGTCGTGACCGCCGGCCTGCGCGGCATGCTCGAGGCCTGCCATGCCTTCGAGGTGCTGAACTATGTGCGCCTGCCCATGGGGCTGTGGACCTTCGCCGGGCCCTGGATCGTGCTGCACTGGGTCGGTCCCAACCTGCTCCTCATCACCGTCGCGCTGGCGTTGGGCCGCGTCGTCGGCTTTGCCGTGCATGGCTGGCTGGCCTGGCGGGCCCTGCCGCAGTTGCGCGGCCGGCTGCACTGGCAGGCAGCGTGGCTGCGCCCGCTGCTGGTGTCGGGCGGCTGGCTGACGCTGAGCAACATCGTCAGCCCCTTCATGGGCTACGTGGACCGCTTCATGATCGGTGCCACCGTGTCGGCCGCGGCCGTCGCCTATTACGCGACACCCCAGGAGATCGTCACCAAGCTCTGGATCATCCCGGGCGCGCTGACGGCGGTGCTGTTCCCCGCCTTCGCGGCCCAGGCCGCCCGCAAGGACGCCGACGCCTGGGCCCTCTACGACAAGGCCGTGCGCATCCTGTTCGCCGTGCTGCTGCCGATCTGCGCGGTGCTGGGCCTGTTCGCCAGCCCCATCCTGACGCTATGGATAGGGCCTGAGCTGGCGGCGCACAGCGCGCCCATCCTGCGCGTGTTCTCCGTGGGCATCCTCATCAACTGCCTGGCCCACGTACCGCTGACCTGGCTGCACGGCGCCGGACGCTTCCGAGCGCCGGCCCTGCTGCATTGCGCCGAGCTGCCGCTATTCCTGCTGGCGCTGTGGATGCTGAGCGCCCAATGGGGCCTGATGGGCGCGGCCACGGCCTGGCTGCTGCGCATGGTGGGTGACGCCGCGGCCCTGTTCTGGCTGTGCCGCCTGGAGCGACGCAGCCAGTAAGGCGCGTCGCACCGGCTGCCTACAATCGCCGCGCCTCTCCAGCCGACCCATGTCCCAGCCCCTCGTCACCCTCGTCACTCCCGTCTACAACCAGGCCGAATACCTGGCGGCGACCATCGAAAGCGTGCTGGCCCAGGACTATGCGGCGCTGGAATACATCGTCATCGACGACGGCTCCAGCGATGAATCGCTGGCCCTGGCGCGGCGCTACGAGGCCTCTCACCCGGGCCGCCTCACCGTGCTGACCCAGGCCAACAGCGGCCAGGCCGCCACGCTGAACCGCGGCTGGGGCATGGCCAGGGGCGAGATCCTGGCCTATCTGAGCTCCGACGACTGCCTGGTGCCGGGCGCCGTGCGGCGCATGGTCGAGGTGTTGCAGGCCAAGCCGGCGACCGTCGTGGCCTATTGCGACTTCTGGCTCATCGATGCGCAGGGCAGTCGCCTGCGCGAGTCCCGAACCGAGGAGTTCGATGCCGAGCGGCTCAGCGTGGATCTGGTCTGCCAGCCGGGCCCGGGGGCGTTTTTCCGCCGCGGCGTGTTCGAGGCAAGCGGTGGCTGGCGGCCTGACCTGCGCCAGGTGCCGGACTACGAGTTCTGGCTGCGCGCCGCGGGGCAGGGCGGTTTTGTCCGCGTGCCCGAAGTGCTGGCCGAATACCGCATCCACGAGGGCTCGGCGTCGTTTCGCGTGATGCCCGAAGCCCGCGCTGAGGAGATCGTGCGGGTCATGCAGGCCTACTGGGCCGCGCGACCGGGGCAGGCCGGTGCGCAGCGGTCGATTGCGCGCGCCTACAGCCTGGCGGCCAAGAACCATGGCCAGTCCGGCCGCATCGGCGCGGCGCTGCGCTGCTTTGCCCAGGCGCTCAAGCGCCGCCCGGGTCTGCTGTTCGATCTGGGTATCTGGCGGCAATTGCTGGTCGGTTTCCTGCGCCGCGGCTGGTACCAGCTGCGCGCGTCGACGCGAGTCGCCTGAAGTGAAGGGCAAGCTGTTCTGGCTCGGGCTGCTGCCGGCCATGATCGTGCTGGCCGGGGTGGCCGACGCGACCGTTGGCCATGGCCCGCTGCTGTGGGCGCTCACGGCGGTCAGCATCGGCCTGCTGGTGCTGATGAAGTGCACGACCGTGTCCTGGTTCTACAGCTTCATGGCCGTGTTCTATGTGCTGGGCTGCTGGTTCAAGGTCATGGCCCACCACATCACCGACATTCCCTATGTCGAGCCTTCCGGCAACTTTTCCGGTGCCCCGTCGGAGTGGGTGGAGTACTACGAGTTCGCGCTGGCCATCGGCGTGGCGCTGCTGCTCGGGCGGCTGCTCAGTCTGGCCTTCTGGGACCGGCGCCCGCCGCACGAGCGCCGTATCCGATTCATGGCCGGCCCTGTCAGTGCCAAGGAATGGGGTGGACTGATCGGTGTGGCGGCGGTGTTCTACCTGATCAACAACCTGGCCGCCTTCTTCGTGACTGGGGTGAACGCCCGGGTCACGCTGCCCTTCGCTTTGAACGCCCCGCTCGCTTTCATGGCGCTGATCGGTTTTGCCATGGTGCTGGCCACCTATGTGTCGCGCGACGTCGCCGAGCGCGGCCGGCTGACGATAGGCGCAGCGGTCGCGGTGCTGATGGTCACGTCCATCGCCTCCATCTCCATGGCCAGCCGCGCGGCCGTCATCATGCAGTCCGTCCCCATCCTGCTGGGCGCCTACTACCTGCAGTCGCGCTGGGGGCGTTATCGCTTCAGCAAGCTGCCGGTGCTGTTGTTCGCGCTCTTCCTGGTCGTCGTGCTGGGGGTGGTGTCGATCTACCGCGTGCAGGTGTTCTCGGGCATCGGCAGCGTCGACCGGGAGATGTTGTCCTTCTTTCTTGTTGAAAGCAGCCTGCTGGCGCTGGACCGCTGGGTCGGCGCCGAGGCCTTGATGGTGGCGGTGGCCGAGCCGGGTCGCTCGACCGAACTCTTCTGGCGGCTGATGGGCGAGGATCCGGCCATCGGCGTCGACTCCATCTACCAGCAGCTTTCCGGCGGCAAGTACGAGTTCCTGCAAGGCCTGACCTTCTTGACCCTGCCGGGTTATTTCGGCGTCATCAGCCTGACCGGGCAGATGGTGCTGATCTTTGGCCTGACGCTGCTGATGATGGTGCTGGGCCTGGCCTACGAAATGCTGATCCGGCGCCTGTTGCACCACCAGATGGTGCCCGTGGCGTTGATCTGCGTCGCGGTCGCTAACGCATTGACACAGTTGAGCTTCCCAAGATTGCTCACGCCCTTCCTGTTGCAGATGACAGTACTGGCTTTGCTGCTGGGCTGGTTCATGCGTCGGCGCATGGGTGTGGTCCAGGTCGAAGAGCCAGCACCTGCAGCCGAACTGCGGGTGGCCTAAGGCCTTTGACCCGGCCAGCGTCCTCGGCCGGCATTGGCTGAGTGACAATGGAGTCAGTTGTACGGGAGAGCTAGATGATCGCCGACCGGCGCAGCCCCAGAGAGGGCCGCTGGAGGCCCACTCCGCTTCATATCGTCTGGATCGGCTTGCTGGCGCCTGCGCTCACGGCCGGCGTTTCCACCAGCGTTGGCCCGCAGGTCGCCCTGTTCGTGTTGCTGGCCGGATGGCTTTCGATCTTCGACGGGCGTGCGACCTGGCAGGGGCTGGTGCTGGGTTTCAGCGTGGCGGCGCTGCTGCTGTGCCACACCGTGGTTGCCGAGAGCCTGGACACCTGCCGCGACCTGATGCTCAAGTCGGTCGCATCGCAAGTGCTGCTCATCCTGGTGATCGCCTCGCTCTGTCTGCTGGCGAGTGCGGGGCGCAGCACGCCTTCCCAGCGCGGCATCGCGCGATTGGTCACCGCGCTGGTGGCGGCGGTGGTGGTCGAGAAGATCTATCTTGTGGCGACCGGTGCCCGCGAGACGATCCGGCCGAGCGGCTTTTTCTCCGAACCCAGCCATTTCGCGCTGACCATTGCGCCGCTGCTGATCTATCTGATCCTCGACGAGAACCCGCGTTGGCGGCGCCATGGCGTGGTGGGCGCGGTGCTCAGCCTGTGGTTGGCAGCCTCGGCCACCCTGTTCCTGCTGCTGGCCGTCGGTCTGGCTGTGATGTGGCTGGCGCAGCATGGCCGGCGCCTGGGCCTGTTCAAGATCCTTCAGGTCATGGTGCTGTCGGTCGTGTTTGCCGGTGTGGCCTATGTGTCGCCGTTCTGGTCTGACTTCATGGACCGGGTCACCAGCCTGGGCAACCAGAGCACGGACGCCAACGTCTCCAGCGTGGTCTATGTGATGGGCTGGGAACTGGCGATCGAAAACCTGCACAACTCCGGTGGCTGGGGGCTGGGCTTCAACCGCATGGGCTGCGAGCCCAGGCCGGTCACCGACGGCGTGGAGGTGCTCGATTTGCTGGGCCTGGAGGATGGCAACTACAACGACGGTTCCTTCCTCGCTTCCAAGGCCCTGAGCGAAATGGGTTACTTCGCCGCGCTGCTGTGGCTGTGGTGCGCCTGGCGGGCGTGGCGCTTTCGGCATTTGCTGCATGGGCAGGACGGATTGCAAACGGAACAGACACGCCTGATGCTGAGCCTGCTGCTTTGCGGCCTGGTCGGCCTGCTGCTGCGTGGGACGGGCTATTTCTCCGGGCCGGTGCTGCTGGCGGCCTATGGCTACTTCTGGCTGCGGGGGGCCAGCCGCCAGCCGGCCGGGCCAACCCCAGTGCCTACAATGCCGGCGCCCAGCCGTGACCTCTCCCCGCGGGGATGAGTGCAGGCGGCTGGCGCCTTGTCCTCATTGAATTGCGCCCTTGCCGATGGCATCGGGGTGCCTCGCATCTGACCATGTCCTCATCCCTACCGTCCAAAGCCGAGCTGACCGACCTGATCTGCGCGCGGCTGGAGTCATCCCTGGCCCAGTTGACCGCGGATTTCGAGGCCTCGGGTCGGCAGGTGGGGGTGCGCCATGCCGTGGTGGACGATCTGCTGCCGACCGATGTGGCGGAGCGCATCGCCGCGGCCTTCCCGGCTCCTTCGCAGATGCGGCTGATGGACAGCTTTCGCGAGTGCAAGTACACGTCCAAGGACTTCGACCGCTTCGACCCCGTGCTGGCCGACATCACGTTCGCGATCCAGGATCCGCGCGTCATCGAGATCGTCGGGCGCATCACCGGCATCCAGGATCAGATCCCGGACGCCAGCCTCTACGCCGGTGGCCTGAGCGCGATGGTCAAGGGCCACCACCTGGGCCCCCACATCGACAACTCGCACGAGGCGTCGCGCCGCTACTACCGCACCCTCAACCTGCTGTACTACGTGACACCGGGCTGGGCGCTGGAGAACGGCGGCAACCTGGAGCTCTGGGACCAGCGCGTGCGCGACAACGTCACCATCGTCAGCCGCTTCAACCGCCTGGCCATCATGGAGACGACGCCGACCTCCTGGCATTCGGTCAGCCCCGTCGTCGCCGAGGGCACGCGCTGCTGCGTCTCCAACTACTACTTCTCGCCCCGCTCACCGACTGGCGAAGACTATTTCAACGTCACATCGTTCAGTGCCCGGCCCGAGCAGCCGCTGCTGCGCCTGCTGGCCCGCGTCGACAACGGGCTGCGCCAGGGCGTGCGTGCGCTGGTGCCGCAGGGCCTGGGCAAGAAGGACGTCTACCAAGGCCCCAAGCCGTGACGCTGCAGGCCGGGCGCCTGTTGCTGTACGCGCCCAATGTCCACACGGGTGGCGGCCTTGTGCTGCTGCAGGCCTTGCTGGCAGCCTGGCCGACGGAGCGGCCCCTGGTCGCCTGGCTCGATGCGCGTGCGCGCGAGCGGCTGGCGGTGCCTGCAGGGGCTGCCGTGCAATGGGTGCAGGCATCGGCCGGGTCGCGCCTGGGTGCCGAGGTTTCGCTCGCGTCCGCCGGCACCGCGAAGGACCGGCTGCTGTGCTTCCACGGCCTGCCGCCGCTGATGCGCAATGCCGCGCCGGTGTGGCTGTTCCAGCAGAACCGCAACTACCTCGGCCAGGTGCCGCTCGCAGCCTTCGGCTGGAAGACGCGCCAGCGCCTGCGCTTCGAGCAGGCCATCAGCCGCTGGCTGCGCTACCGCGTGGCGCGCTACTGGGTGCAGACGCCATCGATGGCGCGCGCCGTGCAGGACTGGTACGGGCCGGAAAAGGCTGACATCCGCGTGCTGCCTTTCGCGCCGCCGGCACCGGAGTCGCTGCCCGCCGCTGGCAAGGCCTGGGACTTCATCTTCGTCGCCGATGGCGAGGCCCACAAGAACCATCGCAGCCTCGTCGAGGCCTGGCGGCTGCTGGCCGAGCAGGGCCTGCACCCGACGCTGGCGCTGACTCTGTCTGACCGCGACGCCGGCCTCGCAGCCTGGGTACAGTCGCAGGCGGGAGAGCATGGCCTGAAGATCAGCAACCTCGGCCCTCGCTCGCACGAGGAAGTGCTGGCGCTGTATCGCAGCGCCAAGGCCCTGGTCTTCCCGTCCAAGGGTGAATCCTTCGGACTGCCGCTGATCGAGGCGCGTCAGGCCGGCCTGCCCATCCTGGCGGGCGAGCTCGACTTCGTGCGTGACGTCTGCGAACCGGTGCAGACCTTCGATCCGGCCTCCGCCGTGTCCATCGCCCGCGCCGTGAAGCGCTTTCTGGGCCAGGGCGAAGCGCCTTTGCAGCCGGCCCGCGCGGCGGACTTCCTGCAGGCTCTGTTCGACGCATGAAGGTCTTGCTGCTGAGCCAGCACTTCTGGCCCGAGTCCTTTCGCATCAACGAGGTGGCCCAGTCCCTCGTCGAGCAGGGCTGCGAGGTCACGGTGCTGACCGGCAAGCCCAACTACCCGGAAGGTCAGCTGTTCCCGGGCTATCGCGTCGGCGGCATCCAGCGCGAGCGCCACGAGGGCTATGACATCGTGCGCGTGCCGCTGCTGCCGCGCGGCGTGGGCGGCGCCAAGCGCCTGGTGCTGAACTACCTGTCCTTCCTGTTCTGCGCCTCCGTGATGGGGCCCTGGGCCCTGCGCGGGCGGCGCTTCGACGCCATCTTTGTCTACGGCACCAGCCCCATCCTGCAGGCCATCGCAGCCATCGTGCTGAAGTGGCTCAAGGGCGCCGCCCTGGTCGTCTGGGTGCAGGACCTGTGGCCGGACAGCCTGCAGATCACCGGTTTCGTGAAGAGCCCGCGGCTGCTGGCGGCCGTCGCCACGGTGGTGCGCTGGATCTACCGGCACAGTGATCTGCTGCTGGTGCAGTCGCCCGCCTTCGTGGCGCCGGTCGAGGCGATGGCGGGTGGCACGCCGGTGCAGGTGCACGAGAACCCCGGCGACCGCGCCTCGTCGGCGCCGCGCGTGCCCACGGCGCTGCAGCTCGACCCGGCTGAATTCAATATCGTCTTTGCCGGCAACCTGGGCACGGTGCAGTCGCTGGACTGCGTGCTCGACGCCGCCGAGCAACTGGGCGCGCACAGCGGGGTGCGCTGGGTGCTGGTCGGCAGCGGCGCGCGCGACGCCTGGTTGGCCGAGCAGGTGGCCCGTCGCGGCCTGACGCAGGTGAGGCTGGCTGGGCGCCTGCCGCCCGAGCAGATGCCGGCCGTCTTCGAACAGGCCGGCGCGTTGCTGGTCAGCCTGACCGGCGGCCCGGCCTTGAGCCGGACGGTTCCGAGCAAAATACAGGCTTATCTGGCCGCCGGCCGACCCATCCTCGCCTCCATGGACGGCGAAGGGGCCCGGGTCGTGCAGGCCGCCGGTGCGGGCCTGGCCAGTGCGGCGGAGGATGCTGAAGGGCTGGCCAAAGCGGCGCGAGCCTTGCAGGCCATGCAGCCCGAGCAGCGGCAAGGGATGGGCGAGGCCGGCCGGCGCTACTACGCCGAGCATTACGAGCCCGAGCGTCTGGCCCAGGCCCTGGTAGGACATTTCGAGCGCGCCGTCGCGGCGCGCCGCTGATGAAAGAAGAAGTTGCGATGAGTCAGAACAAGCGGCGCCTGCTGGTGCTGGGCGCCAGCGGCATGCTGGGCAACGCGGTGCTGCGCGTCTTTGCGGCCGATCCGGCCTTCGAGGTGTTCGGCTCCGTGCGCAGCCCCGGCGTCATCGCGACGCTGCAGGCCAAGGCGCCCGCGGCGCAGTTCGTCGCCGGCGTCGACGTCGAGAGCCTGGACAGCCTGACGCGGGTCTTCGGCCAGGTGCGCCCCGACCTCGTCATCAACTGCATCGGCGTCGTCAAGCAGCTCGCCGAGGCCGACGATCCGCTGACGGCCATTCCGATCAATGCGCTGCTGCCGCACCGCCTCGCGCGCCTGGCGCAAGTGGCCGGCGCCCGCCTCATCCACGTCAGCACCGACTGCGTGTTCTCGGGCAAGAAGGGCGGCTACCTGGAAACCGACCCATCTGACGCCTACGACCTCTACGGCCGCAGCAAGCTGATGGGTGAGGTCGACTACGAGAATGCCGTCACGCTGCGCACCTCCATCATCGGCCACGAGCTGGCCAGCGCCCACGGCCTGATCGGCTGGTTCCTGGCGCAAAACGGGCCGGTGCGCGGCTTCACCAAGGCGGTGTTCTCGGGCTTCCCGACTGTCGAGCTCGCCCGCATCATGAAGGACTTCGTCGTGCCGCACCCCGAGCTGCGCGGCACCTGGCATGTGTCGGCCGAGCCCATCGACAAGTACAGCCTGCTCAAGCTGGCCGCCGCCGAATACGGCCGCGACAACGACATCGCCCCCGACGACAAGCTGGTCATCGACCGCTCGCTGGATTCCAGCCGCTTCCGTGCGGCCACCGGCTATGCGCCGCCCTCCTGGCCCGAGCTGGTGCGCGAGATGCGCGCCTTCGGCTGAGCCCTTTTTCGAGAGATCCCATGTTCAAAGACAAAGTCCTGCTGATCACCGGCGGCACCGGCAGCTTCGGCAACGCGGTGCTGCAGCGCTTCCTGAAATCCGACTTCGCCGAGATCCGCATCTTCAGCCGCGACGAGAAGAAGCAGGAGGACATGCGCATCGCCCTGAAGAGCGACAAGGTCAAGTTCTACATCGGCGACGTGCGCGACTACGACAGCGTGCATGACGCGCTGAACGGCGTCGACTACGTCTTCCATGCGGCTGCGCTCAAGCAGGTGCCGTCCTGCGAGTTCTATCCGATGGAGGCGGTGAAGACCAATGTCGTCGGCGCCGAGAACGTCATGCGCGCGGCCATCGCCCAGGGCGTCAGCCGCGTCGTCGTGCTGTCCACCGACAAGGCCGTCTACCCCATCAATGCGATGGGCATGTCCAAGGCCATGATGGAGAAGGTCATGGTCGCCAAGTCGCGTCTGTGCGACCCGGCCAAGACGGTGCTGTCGGCGACGCGCTACGGCAACGTGATGGCCTCGCGCGGCTCGGTCATCCCGCTGTTCCTGCAGCAGCTGCAGGACGGCAAGCCGCTGACCATCACCGACCCGACGATGACGCGCTTCCTGATGTCGCTGGAGGAGTCGGTCGACCTGGTGCTGTACGCCTTCGAGCATGCCCACCCCGGCGACATCTTCGTGCAGAAGGCGCCGGCCTCCACCGTCGGCGACCTGGCCGAGGCGATGCGCCAGTTGCTGAAGAAGAGCAACGACATCAACATCATCGGCACCCGCCACGGCGAGAAGCTCTACGAGTCCCTGGTCTCGCGTGAGGAGATGGCCCGCTCCGAGGACCTGGGCGGCTACTACCGCATCCCGGCCGACTCGCGCGATCTGAACTACGCCAAGTACTTCGTCGAGGGTGAGACGGCGATCTCCGAGATCGACGACTACACCTCGCACAACACCCAGCGGCTGAGCGTCGAAGAGGTCAAGCAGGTGCTGCTGCAGCTGGACCTCATCAAGGAGGCCGTGAATGCTTAAGGTCATGACCGTCGTGGGCACGCGGCCGGAGATCATCCGGCTGTCCCGCGTCATCGCCCAGCTCGACCGCCACTGCGAGCATGTGCTGGTGCACACCGGCCAGAACTACGACTACGAGCTCAACGAGGTCTTCTTCAGCGACCTCGGCATCCGCAAGCCCGACCACTTCCTGGAAGCCGCCGGCGCCACCGCCGCCGAGACCATCGCCCAGGTCATCCAGAACGTCGACAAGGTGCTGGAGCTGACCCAGCCCGACGCGCTGCTCATCCTCGGCGACACCAACTCATGCCTGGCGGCCATCGCCGCCAAGCGCCGCAAGGTGCCGATCTTCCACATGGAGGCCGGCAACCGCTGCTTCGACTTCCGCGTGCCGGAAGAGATCAACCGCCGCATCGTCGACCACACCTCGGACATCAACCTCAGCTACAGCCAGATCGCCCGCGACTACCTGCTGCGCGAGGGTTTTCCGCCCGACCAGGTCATCGTCACCGGCAGCCCGATGCGCGAGGTCATAGAGCATTACCGCCCCGGTATCGACGCCTCCGATGTGCTGCAGCGACAGGGCCTGGAGCCCGGCAAGTACTTCGTCGTCAGCTCGCACCGCGAGGAGAACGTCGACGCGCCGGAAAGCCTGCAACGCCTGCTGGTGGTGCTGAACACGCTGGCCGAGCGCTATGACGAGCCCGTCATCGTCTCGACCCACCCGCGCACCCGCAAGCGCCTGGAGACGCTACTGGCCACGCAGGCCATGCACCCCCAGGTGCAGTTCATGAAGCCCTTCGGTTTCCTGGACTACATCAAGCTGCAGAGCGGCGCGCGCGCCGTGCTGTCGGACAGCGGCACCATCACCGAAGAGTCTTCCATCCTGAACTTCCCGGCGCTGAACCTGCGCGAGGTGCACGAGCGCCCCGAAGGCTTCGAGGAAGCGGCCGTCATGATGGTGGGCTTCGACGTCGAGCGCGTGCTGGACGGCCTGCGCATCCTGGAGACCCAGCCGCGTGGCGACGAGCGCTTGCTGCGGCTCGTCAACGACTACGCGCCGGCCAATGTCTCCGACAAGATCCTGCGCATCATCGTCAGCTACACCGGCTTCGTGAACCGCAAGGTCTGGCGCAAGCCCGGGGCCTGACAGGCACACGCCAACAAAATGGCCGCTCAAACCGAGCGGCCTTTTTGTTGTCTGAACGATTGCTCAGCCCAGGCGACCCTTTTCCTTGTACTCGCGGCGCAGCACCAGGCCGGCGCAGGCCAGGAAGGCCAGCATGAAGGCCACCAGCATGTAGGTGCTGCGCTTGGGCTTGGTCTTGCGCTCGGGGATCTCGGCCTTGTCCACCACCTGCAGCTGGCCGCCGTCGCGGCTCTCGTCGATGCGGGCAACCTCGAACTGGCGCGAGATCTGCTCGAACAGCGCTTCCTGGTACTTGAACTCCCGGTAGGCGGAGATGTAGCTGCCCTGGGTGGACGGGGCCTCGTTCTGCCCCAGCTTGTCCATCTCGGCGCGCAGGGCCGACACCTGGGCCGACACCGCCATGACCTCGGCCGCGCTGTCGGACATGGCCCGGCGCAGCACCTGCAGCTTGACCTCGGCGGTCGTCAGCTCGGCCTTGAGCTTGGCGACACCCTCGGCGGTGGCCTTGGGCTCGGCCTTCAATGCGCCGATGCTGATGCCGGTGGCCGCCAGGGCCTGCTGGGCCGCCGTCAGCTTGTCCTTCACCAAGCCCAGCTGCTTCTCGAAGAAGATGCGGCGCTGCTGGGCTTCCGTCAGGGCCAGCCTGGCCGTCAGCGCGCGCAGCTCCTCGATATAGGCCGTGGCCATGTCGGCCGCGACCTTGGGATCGTGGTCGTCGACCTCCAGCGTGATCAGGCCATCCTTGCGGCCCAGCGTGACGCGCGTGTTCTCGCCCAGTTCCTTGCGCGCGTCGACCTTGAACTTGCGCTCGTATTTGTTGACCAGGTCGAAGCGCTCGACCATGCGGTCGGCGACGGTGACGCTCTGCACCAGGGCCAGGTATTGATCGCCGTTGTTCTTGATGCCGCCACCGGCCCCGGCGAGGCTCGCCAGCGCGCCCAGCGAGGCCAGGGCGCCGGCCGCGCCGCTTTGCTGCTGCTGGGGCGGCAGGAAGCTGACGCGCGCCGCATAGGTGGGTGGCACCAGGTAGCTGCCACCCAGGGCCAGCGCGCTGACCAGCAGGGGCACACCCACCATCAGCAGGCGGCGCCGCCACAGCGCGCCAACGATGGCACCGATGGGGAACTCTTCAGGCGCCGCGAGGGTGGCCTGCGGGGTGCTGGAACTGTTCATCGCTTAGTTCTTCAGGGAGTTCAGGGCCGCAGCACCCAGGCCGAACTGGTACAGGATCTGCGTCCACTCCTTCGCCTCCTGGCTGAAGGTGACCTTGGTCAGGTCCTCAGGCACGTAGATCGTGTCGCCCGGCTGCGCGCCGACGGCCGACAGGCCCGTCCCCGAACTGAACCAGCCGCTGCTCTGCTGTCGCGAGCTGACCACATTGCCGTTGGCGCGGATGACGAAGGCGCTGCCGGCGTCGGCGCCGCGCGTCGGGCCGCCGGCCAGGCGCAGCATGTCGTCGACGCTGGCGCCCTGGCTGTAGACATAGCTGCCGGTGTTGTAGACGCTGCCGAACACGCCCACTGTCGTGGGGCGAGCCGGGACGGTGAGGCGGTCACCGTCCTCGACGGCCAGTTCGGGCAGGTTGTTCGCCGTCGGGGAGATCTGCATCACGATGCGGCCCGTCAGTTTGACGCCGCGCAGGCGGTCGATCAGGCGGCCGGAAGCCTGGCCGCGGTTGCTCTGCGTGGTGGGATCGTCGGGCGTCGTCGTTGCGCGCGGCTTGACCATGACGCGGGCGAATTCGCCTTCGAGGTCGCGCAGCGCGCGGTCGTACTGGGCCTGCTGCGCGACGCGCACGCTTTCCCGGCTGAGCTCGGAGCCGTAGATGAAGGCGGCCGGCGTCAGGCCGCCTGCGGCCTTGATCACGTCGGCCAGCGTGCTGCTGGGCGGCAAGATGTATTCGCCCGGCCGCTGCACTTCGCCATCGACGCGGACACGCTTGTTCTGCTTGTACTGGGGCAGCACCGTGTCGAGGGCGTTGAAGGCGCGCACGACGTCGCCACCCTGCAACGCCAGGTTGCCCTGCTGCGGCAGCTTGACCTCGGCGACGCGGCCTTCGTTGCGCGTGGCCATGCTCTCGATGGCCAGGCGCCCGCGCTCCGCTGCGGCGCTCAGGCCGCCGCCCATCAGCATCAGGTCGTTGACGGTCTCTCCGGGCTTGAGCTCGAAGATGGCCTGGCGGTTGACGCTGCCAATCAGCGCCGCCTGCTGGCCGATGGGGCCGATGTGGACGACGTCGTCGGCCTGCAGCAGGCGGTCGCCGCTGCGGTCGCCGCGCAGCAGCAGGTCATAGAGGTCGAAGCTGCTGACCAGCTTGCCGCCGCGGCGCAGTTCCAGATTGCGGAAGCTCCCCGAGGCCGAGGGCCCGCCGGCCTGGATCATCGCGTTGACGATGGTCGACAGGCTGCTGACGGTGTAGGCGCCGGGGCGCTGGGTGAAACCCGTCACATAGATGCGGATGCCTCGCAACTTGCCCAGCGCGGCGCTGAGCTTGTAGTTGCGGAACACCTGGCCGACGCGCTGCTCCAGCGTGGTGTTGAGGTCGGCATAGCGCACGCCGGCCACCAGCACGGGGCCCACGCGCGGGATGGTGATGCGGCCGCCGCGGTCGACGGTCAGGCGCAGATCGGCCTCGACCGCGCCCCAGATGTTGACGAGCACCTCGTCGCCGACGCTGATCACATAGTCCGACGGGATCTGGCTCGAGGTCTCGCCCAGCAAGGCCGGGCCCGAGCGCTGCTGCTGGAGCTGCTGCTGCGGCTGCTGCAGTTCATAGGGTTGGGGCAGGCCCGGCGTCATCAGCTCGGAGCCGAAGCGCTTGATCTCGACGTCGTCGCCCACCGCGCGCTGCACATAGCGCTCGAACTCGGTCTGCTGGGCGGCGCGGGCCGCCAGCTGTTCGCGGGTCAGGGGCTGGCCGGGGATGGGTTGCAGCAGCATCTGCAGCTGCAGCAGCATCTGTTGCTGCTGCTGGAGCACGGTCTCACGCTGCGAGGGCGCCAGCGGTGCCGCGTTCTGCTGGTCGGCGCTGCTGTTCGCGCCCTGCTTGTTCGGCACCAGCAGGCGCACGGGGCCGACCGGATTGGCGTCGTTGTTGTCGTCTGCCGCCATCGCCACGCCGTGCAGGCCCAGGCTGGCCGCCATGGCCAGCGCCGCCGTTCCCTTGAGCAACCCGGTCAAAAACGGTGTTCGGTCCCTGGGCACGCTGATATTCATTGACGAGGCTCGTATGGATTGACGGTTCGCGCACTCGCCCCATGGAGAGGGCAAAGGCGGCGCGGATTCTAGCCAGCGCCACGGGCCGTGCTGCGGCGCGCAAAAGTCACTGGCTACACTTCCGTCCTCGGGTCTACAGGCGGGCTGACCGCCGGGGTACCCCCCGCCCATGGCCCGCGGAACTGCATGCTTCCCATCCTCGCCCTGAGTTTTGCCATTGCGGCAGCCGCGACGCTGCTCATCATCCGCTCGTCGCACTTGCATGGCGCGCTGTCGGCCGACCATGACCTGTCGGGGCCCCAGAAATTCCATTCGCGGCCGGTGCCGCGCATTGGCGGCCTGGCCATCTTCAGCGGCTTCACCGTCGGTACCGCCTTGCTGGCCTGGCGCTATCCGGCCATGCGCACCATGGCGGCCCTGCTGCTGGCCTGCAGCGTGCCGGCCTTCATCTCCGGCGTCATTGAGGACCTGACCAAGCGCGTCAGCCCGCTGCGCCGCATGCTGGCCACGCTGCTCGCCGCGGCGTTGGGGGCCTGGCTGCTGGGCGCGCAGATCAAGGAGACCGCCATCCCGGGGCTGGACCTGATCGCGGCCACGACGGTCGGCGGCTATGTGCTTGCCCTGCTCGTCGTCAGCGGCGTCGCCAATTCGATCAACATCATCGACGGCATGAACGGCCTGGCCTCGATGTGCGCGGCCATCATGCTGGCGGGCCTGGCCTATGTCGCCCTGCAGGCGGGCGACCAGTTCGTCGCGGCCATGGCCATCGCCGTCATCGGTGCCGTGCTCGGCTTCTTCATGTGGAACTACCCCTTCGGGCTGATCTTCCTCGGCGACGGCGGCGCCTATTTCCTCGGCTTCATCCTGTCGGAGCTCGCCATCCTGCTGCTGGTGCGCAACCCCGAGGTCTCGCCGATGTTCCCGCTGCTGCTGTGCGCCTATCCGGTCTGGGAGACGGTGTTCTCCATGTACCGCCGCAAGGTCGTGCGCGGCCGGCCGGTCGGCATGCCCGACGGCATCCATCTGCACAGCCTGATCTACCGCCGCCTGATGCGCTGGGCCATCGGCAGCAAAGACGCTGCCGTGCTGACGCGCCGCAATGCGCTGACGGCGCCCTATCTGTGGGTGCTGTGCAGCCTGTCCGTCGTGCCGGCCACGATCTGGTGGGACGACACCGTCATGCTGCAGATCATCCTGGGGCTGTTTGTCGTCTTCTATGTGCTGCTGTACTGGCGCATCGTGCGCTTCCGCACGCCACGCTGGATGGTGCTCCATCCGCGGGCCGAAACCCGGCCGCCGATGGCCCGGCCGGAGTAGGGCGGGCGCAGTTTTCCTGCATCCGGGATAATCAGCGGATGCAAGAAACCCCCGAGTCCGCTGACGCGGCGCCCGTTGAAGCGGCGCCCGCCCGCTTCGACACCCTTCCCCTCGACGCCAAACTGCTGCGCGCGGTGGCCGATTCCGGCTACATGACGATGACGCCCATCCAGGCCAAGGCGATTCCCATCGTGCTGGACGGCAAGGACGTGATGGGCGCGGCGCAGACTGGCACCGGCAAGACGGCCGCCTTCTCCATCCCGCTGCTGCAGCGCATGCTCAAGCACGAGAACCCCAGCGTCTCGCCCGCGCGCCACCCGGTGCGAGCCCTGGTGCTGGCCCCGACGCGCGAGCTGGCCGACCAGGTCGCCGAGAACGTCAAGAAGTACGCCAAGCACACGCATCTGCGCTCCGTCGTCGTCTTCGGTGGCATCGACATGAAGCCGCAGACGGCCGCGCTCAAGGCCGGTGTCGAGGTGCTGATCGCCACACCGGGCCGCCTGCTGGACCACATCGAGGCGAAGAACTGCGTGCTCAACCAGGTCGAGTACGTCGTGCTCGACGAGGCCGACCGCATGCTGGACATCGGCTTCCTGCCCGATCTGCAGCGCATCCTCAGCTACCTGCCCAAGGCGCGTCAGACGCTGCTGTTCTCGGCCACCTTCTCGCCCGAGATCAAGCGCCTGGCCCAAAGCTATCTGCAGGACCCCATCCTCGTCGAGACGGCCCGCCCGAATCAGGCGGCCACGACCGTCGAGCAGCGCTTCATCGCCTGCACGGACGACGACAAGCGTGCCGTCGTGAAGCAGATCCTGAAGGAGCGTTCTCTTCGCCAGGCCATCGTCTTCGGCAATTCCAAGCTGGGCGTCGCCCGTCTGGCGCGTTCCTTCGAGCGTGACGGCCTGCGCACAGCGGCCCTGCATGGCGACAAGTCGCAGGATGAGCGCCTGAAGTCGTTGGACGCCTTCAAGCGTGGCGAAGTGGACGTGCTGGTCGCGACCGACGTGGCCGCGCGCGGCCTGGACATCGCCGATCTGCCGGCCGTGTTCAATTTCGACGTGCCCTTCAACGCCGAGGATTACGTCCACCGCATTGGCCGCACCGGCCGCGCGGGCGCTTCGGGACTGGCCGTCACGCTGGTCACCAAGTCCGATGCGCGCCTGGTGGCCGACATCGAGAAACTGCTCAAGCGCAAGATTGACCTCGACCCCTTCGAACTGCAGGACAGCCGCCCGCCGCGCTTCGAGCGTCCTCGCGAGGAAAGAGAAGCTTCTTTCGAGGCCCGACCTGCGGCACGGCCTTCGTACCGCCCGCCGGCACCGCCCAAGGACCCCTTCTTCGACAAGCCCTATGAGGCGAGCGCAGGCGGCGCCGAGCCGGCGGCCTGGGAGAAGGCCAAGGCTGCAGCGCCCACCACCGCCAAGGGCCTGTCCAGCTACATCAAGCCCAAGAAGCAGGTCGCCGCGCTGTTCGGCGCCAAGCGCGCCGCGGAACCGGCCGAGTCCTAAGCCAGGATCGCAAACACGGCCGGGATGCGGTCGGGCAGTTTGCTGCCGTTGGAGCGCCAGTCCGCCACCGTGGCGGTCTGTGTCCAGCCGCCGGGCAGCGTCAGGCCGACGCTGATCGACAGCCGCGTGCCCGGCTTCAGCGCCGCCAGCAGGGCCTGGCGCAAGGCCTCGTTGCGGTAGGGCGTCTCGATCAGCAACTGGGTTTGCTGGGCCTTGGCGGACAGGGCCTCCAGCTCGCGGATGCGCGCGGTGCGTGGCCCGGCGTCCACCGGCAGATAGCCGACGAAGGCGAAGCTCTGGCCATTGAGCCCGCTCGCCGCCAGCGCGAGCAGCAAGGAACTGGGCCCGGACAGGGCCACGACCTCGATGCCGGCTTCGTGCGCCAGGGCTACCAGGCGTGCGCCCGGGTCGGCCACCGCGGGCAGGCCGGCTTCCGAAATCAGGCCGAGGTCGTGTCCAGCCTGCGTCGGGTCCAGCAAGGCCAGCCAGGCGGCCGCGTCGTCGCCACCGCCCCTGCCACCTTTGGGCGGGCGGGGCAGTTCGGCAATCTGCATGGCCTGCAGCGGCTGAGCCAGAGGCGCAATCGCATCCACGCGCTTGAGCAGCGAGCGCGTCGTCTTGGCGTTCTCGGCGGCCCAGTGCGTGAGCTTTGCCGCCTGCTCGATGACGCGCTGGGGCAGCACCTCGCGCAGGTCCAGAGAATCGTCCACGCCGAAGTCCAGCGTGTTGGGCATCAGGATGAGTCGGCCTTTGTTCATGCGAGAGGCTCCAGGCCGGCGCGACGCAGCAGGGCACAGGTGCGGATCAGCGGCAGGCCGATCAGCGCCGTCGGATCGTCGGATTCCACCGCATCGAGCAGCGCGATGCCCAGGCTCTCGACCTTGGCGCTGCCGGCGCAGTCGTAGGGTTCATCGGCGCGCAGATAGGCCTCGATGGCCGCGTCGCTGAGTTCGCGCAGGCGAACCCGCACCTCGGCGCGCTCGATGGCCGCCAGGCCCGGTGCCACGACGGCGACGGCGGTCTGGAACACGACCTCGCGGCCGCTCATGCGCCGCAACTGCGCGGTGGCGGCCTCGTGAGTGCCGGGTTTGCCGATTGCCTCGCCGGCCAGATCGGCCACCTGGTCGGAGCCGATGACGATGGCGCCGGGGAATCTTGCTGCGACCACGCGCGCCTTGGCCAGGGCCAGGCGCTCCGCCAGGGCCGCTGGGGCTTCGCCGGGCAGGGCGGTCTCGTCGACCTCGGGTGCGACGGCCTCGAAGGGCAGGCGCAGCCGGGCCAGCAATTCCTGTCGATAGCGTGAGGTCGAGGCAAGGATCAGCTGAGGCATCGCGGCATTCTCCCCCGCCTAAACTCTCACCCATGAAATCGCGCGCCTTTGTTCCCGAGAAGCTCGACGTCGCAGCCCTGGCCCATGACGATGCCAGCCTGACCGGGGAATGGCCGGCGGCCTCGCTGCCGCGCCTGGCCGACTCGGCTGCCCCCGAGGCCCCCGCCAGCGGCTGGCCGGCAGTGCAGTGGGCCCTGCACGGCGAGATCCGCCATCCCAAGGGCGGCAAGGCCCAGACCTGGTTGCATCTCACCTCGTCCGGCCAGGTCGCCTTGACCTGCCAGCGCTGCCTGCAGCCGGTGCATGAAGACATCGACATCGACCGCTGGATCCGCTTTGTCGACACCGAGGCCGAAGCGGCGGCGCTGGACGTCGACAGCGACGACGATGTGCTGGCCTTGCCGCGCCACCTGGATGCACGCGAACTGATCGAGGACGAATTGCTGCTGGCCCTGCCGCTGGTGCCGCGCCACGAGGTCTGCCCCGAGCCGTTGGCCCACACGGATGAGCTGCCCGAAGCGGAAGAGGACGAGCGCCCCAACCCCTTTGCCAAGCTCGCAGCCCTGAAGCGGGGCGGTAGCGCCTGAAACCATGGCCCGCGCCGCTTTGCCCAGGTCTCCCACCCACGCAATTTGGCGGATCCTGCATCCGGTGCTACACTCATGGGCTTTTCTGCGGCCTGGAGCTCGAGCTTTGATCTCGCTCCCCGGGGTCGCGTCCCCAAGTTCCGCAGAGTCTGGAGAATTTCATGGCCGTTCAGCAAAACAAGAAGTCGCCTTCCAAGCGCGGCATGCACCGTTCCCACAATGCCCTGGTCACCCCGGGCACGGCCATCGAGCCGACGACGGGCGAAGTGCATCTGCGTCACCACATCAGCCCGACCGGTTTCTACCGTGGTCGCAAGGTGCTGAAGAGCAAGGCCGACGCGGCCTGATGGTGCCGGGTGCCGCCTGGCGCGGCGCCGAACCATTGATGAATCTGCCGACCCGGCCTGCGTACCGCGCAGGGCCGGGTTTGGTCTTTGTGGCTCACGAAAACCACTGAAATGACCGCCGCTCCCCTGCCCGAACCGATCCGGCTGGCCGTCGACTGCATGGGCGGTGACCACGGCCCCTCGGTCACGTTGCCGGCTTGCCGCGCCTTTCTCGACAAGCACCCCGGCGCCGAACTCATCCTCGTCGGCAAGCCCGAGGAGCTGACCGCCGCCGCGGCATGGCCGCGTTGCCGCGTCGTCGGTGCCAGCGAGGTCGTCACGATGGACGACCCCATCGAGGTGGCGTTGCGGCGCAAGCGCGACTCGTCGATGCGCGTCGCCATCCAGCAGCTCAAGGCCGACCGCGACGGCAACCCGGCCCTGGCCCACGCCTGCGTGTCGGCCGGCAACACCGGCGCGTTGATGGCGGTGGCCCGCTATCTGCTGAAGACGCTGGACGGCATCGACCGACCGGCCATCGCCACCGTCATGCCCAACCAGCGCGGCCGCTTCACGACGGTGCTGGACCTCGGCGCCAACGTGGACTGCAGCGCCGAACACCTGCTGCAGTTCGCCGTCATGGGCAGCGCCCTGGTGTCGGCGGTCGAAGGCAACGAGGAGCCCAGCGTCGGCCTGCTCAATATCGGCGAGGAAGCCATCAAGGGCAGCGAGACCATCAAGCAGGCTGGCGAACTGCTGCGCGCCGCCGGGGCGGCTGGCCAGCTGAACTTCTTCGGCAATGTCGAAGGCAATGACATCTACAAGGGCACGACGGACATCGTCGTCTGCGACGGCTTCGTCGGCAATGTCATGCTCAAGACCTCCGAGGGCTTGGCCACCATGATCGGCGCCTTCATCAAGGAAGAGTTCAGCCGCAACCTGCTGACCAAGCTGGTCGCCGTGCTGGCCCTGCCCATCCTCAAGGCCTTCAAGCACCGCGTCGACCACCGCCGCTTCAACGGCGCGGCCCTGCTGGGCCTGCGCGGCCTGGTGTTCAAGAGCCATGGCTCGGCCGATGCCTTTGCCTTCGAGCAGGCTTTGGCCCGCGCTTATGATGCCGCCCGCAACCGGCTGCTTGACCGGGTCCACGACCGCATCGTCGCCGCGCTGTAAGCCAAGGCGACTGATGCTGGAGACAACGCGGCGAACTCCGTCGCGCAGGCTGCATGAGCCCTACTGGAATCCACACCCCCCGTTATTCCCGCATCCTCGGCACCGGCAGCTTCCTGCCGGCCGACCGCGTGACCAACCAGGCCCTGGCTGACCGCCTGGCGGCCGACGGCGTCGAGACCTCGGACGACTGGATCGTCGAGCGCACGGGCATCCGCGCCCGCCATTTCGCGGCAGCCGATCAGGGCGCCAGCGACCTGGCCTTTCCTGCTGCTCAAGCCGCGTTGGAAGCCGCCGGCATCGCCGCCGAAGAGATCGACCTCATCATCGTCGCCACGTCCACGCCGGACATGGTGTTCCCGTCCACCGCCTGCCTGCTGCAGAAGAAGCTGGGCGTGCATGGCTGCGCCGCCTTCGACGTGCAGGCCGTCTGCTCGGGCTTCGTCTACGCGCTGAGCGTGGCCGACTCGATGATCAAGAGCGGCGCTGCCAACAAGGCGCTCATCGTCGGTGCCGAGGTGTTCTCGCGCATCCTCGACTTCAAGGACCGCACCACCTGCGTGCTGTTCGGCGACGGCGCAGGTGCCGTCGTGCTGGGTGCCAGCGCCGAGCCCGGCATCCTCGCGACCGAGTTGCATGCCGATTCGCGCCACGTCGACGTGCTGTGCACGCCCGGCACCGTCGCTGGCGGCCAGGTGCTCGGCAGCCCCTTCCTGAAGATGGACGGCCAGGCCGTGTTCAAGCTCGCCGTCGGCGTGCTGGAGAAGGTCGCCCGCTCCGTGCTCGACAAGGCCGGCCTGACCGAGGCCGATCTGGACTGGCTGATCCCCCACCAGGCCAATATCCGCATCATGCAGGGCACGGCCAAGAAGCTGAAGCTGGACCTGAACAAGCTCATCGCCACCGTCGACGAGCATGGCAACACCTCGGCCGCCTCCGTGCCGCTGGCCCTGGACGTCGCCGTGCGCAGCGGCCGCATCCAGCGCGGCGACACCCTCATGCTAGAAGGCGTCGGCGGCGGCTTCACCTGGGGCGCGGCCCTGCTGAAGTACTAGCCGTCCACGTGCTGCCGCCTCGGCACTCCGACCGCTACTGATTTGGAACTGATCTCATGACTGCACCTTTTGCCGTTGTCTTTCCCGGCCAAGGCTCGCAGGCCGTCGGCATGCTCGACGCCTGGGGCGACCACCTGGAAGTCCGCCGCACGCTGGAAGAAGCCTCTGACGCCCTCGGTGAGGACATCGCCGCGCTGATCCACGCCGGCCCCAAGGAACAGCTGGATCTGACGACCAACACCCAGCCCGTCATGCTGACGGCCGGCATCGCCTGCTGGCGCGCCTTCGTCGCCGAGACCGGCGCGGTGCCCGTCGCTGCGGCCGGCCACTCGCTGGGCGAGTACACGGCCCTGGTGGCCGCTGGCGCCTTGAGCCTGGCCGACGCGCTGCCGCTGGTGCGCTTTCGCGCCCAGGCCATGCAGGAAGCCGTGCCGGTCGGTGCGGGCGCGATGTACGCCATCCTGGGCCTGGACGGCGACGCCGTCCGCGCGGGTTGTGCCCAGGCCGCCGCCGAGACTGGCGAGGCCGTCGAGGCGGTCAACTTCAACGACCCCAAGCAGACGGTGATCGCCGGCAGCAAGGCCGGCGCCGACAAGGCCGCCGAAATCCTGAAGGCGGCCGGCGCCAAGCGCGCACTGCCGCTGTCGGTGTCCGCGCCTTTCCACTCCAGCCTGATGAAGCCGGCCGCCGAGCGGCTGAAGGAAAAGCTGGCGACGGTGCAGTTCCATGCCGCCGCCTTCCCCGTCATCAACAACATCGACGTGGCCATCACCGACAACGACGAAGCTCTGCGCGACGCCCTCTACCGTCAGGCCTTCGGTCCGGTGCGCTGGGTCGAGGTCGTGCAGGCGCTGAAGGCCCGCGGTGTCGGCCACATCATCGAAGCCGGCCCCGGCAAGGTGCTGACCGGCATGGCCAAACGCATCGACGCCGAGCTGCAGGCCGCCTGCGTCTTCGACCCCGCTTCGCTGGCCGAAGCCCGTGCGCTGCTGGGAGGTGGCTGAAATGACTGAATCCGCATCCAAGGGCGTCGCCCTCGTCACCGGCGCCAGCCGCGGCATCGGCCGCGCCATCGCGCTGGCCCTGGCCAACGAAGGCTGGCGCGTCATCGGCACGGCAACGACCGAGTCCGGCGCTGCCGGCATCACCGAGGCGTTGGCCGCTCACGGTGGCCGTGGCATTGCACTGAACGTGACCGACGCCGCCGCCAGCCAGGCCGCCGTCGACGACATCGTCGCCAAGGACGGCGGCCTGCACGTCCTCGTCAACAACGCCGGCATCACGCGCGACACGCTGTCCATGCGCATGAAGGACGACGACTGGGACGCCGTGCTGGACACCAATCTCAAGGCGGTCTTCCGCCTCGCCCGCGCGGCCACCAAGCCGATGATGAAGCAGCGCTCGGGTCGCATCATCAACATCACGTCCGTCGTCGGCGCCTCCGGCAATGCCGGCCAGGCCAACTACGCCGCCGCCAAGGCCGGCGTGGCCGGCCTGACCCGCTCCCTGGCCCGCGAACTCGGCAGCCGTGGCATCACGGTCAACTGTGTCGCGCCCGGCTTCATCGCCACCGACATGACCGAAGTGCTGCCCGAGGCCCAGAAGGCCGCGCTGCTGGCGCAGATCCCGCTGGGTCGCCTCGGCGCGCCCGAGGAGATCGCCGCGGCCGTCGTCTTCCTGGCGTCACCCGGCGGTGCTTACATCACGGGCAGCGAGCTGCACGTCAACGGCGGCATGTACATGGCCTGAATGGCCCGGGCGCCCTGATTTAGGGGCGCCCATCTAGTGCCCGTAGAATGCTGGGCTGTTTTCTGCAAACCCCTCCCGGAGGAGTGTCATGAGCGATATCGAAGCACGAGTCAAGAAAATCATCGCCGAGCAACTCGGCGTGGCGGAAGCCGACGTCACGAACGAAAAGGCTTTCGTGGCCGACCTGGGCGCCGATTCTCTGGACACCGTGGAACTGGTGATGGCCCTCGAAGACGAGTTCGGCATCGAGATCCCGGACGAAGAAGCCGAGAAGATCACCACTGTGCAGCTGGCGATCGACTACGCCGTCAAGCACCAGAAGGCCTGAAGGCCTTCTTTCTCTCGCAACTCTGATCCGCACTGCATGAGCCGTCGCCGCGTTGTCGTCACCGGTCTTGGCCTGATCAGTCCCGTCGGCAATACCGTTGCCGAAGGCTGGGCCAATATCCTCGCCGGTCGTTCCGGCATTGCCACCGTCACCCGCTTCGATGCCAGCAACCTGGCATGCCATTTCGCGGGTGAGGTCAAGGGCTTCAACATCGAGGAGTACATCCCCGCGAAAGAAGCCCGGCACATGGATGGCTTCATCCACTACGGCCTGGCGGCGGCCTTCCAGGCGGTGCGTGACTCCGGTATTCCCACCGGCGATCAACTGACCGAAGAACAGGCCGAGCGCATCGGCGTGCTCGTGGGTTCCGGCATTGGCGGCCTGCCGCTGATCGAGGAAACCAAGACCGAGCTGATGAACCGCGGCCCGCGCCGCATCTCGCCGTTCTTCATCCCGGCCTCGATCATCAACATGATCTCGGGCCATGTCTCCATCAACTTCGGCTTCCAGGGTCCCAACCTGGCGATCGTGACGGCCTGCACCACGGGCCTGCACGCGATCGGCGAAGCCGGCCGCCTCATCGAGTACGGCGACGCCGACGTGATGATCGCGGGCGGCGCCGAAGGTGCGGTGTCGCCGCTGGGCATCGGCGGTTTCGCCGCGGCCCGGGCGCTCTCCACCCGCAACGACGACCCCGCGACCGCCTCCCGCCCCTGGGACAAGGACCGCGACGGCTTCGTGCTGGGCGAGGGTGCCGGCGTGCTGGTGCTCGAAGAGTACGAACACGCCAAGAAGCGCGGCGCCAAGATCTATTGCGAGCTGGCCGGCTTCGGCATGGGTGCGGACGCGTTCCACATGACCGCGCCCAACGTTGACGGCCCCAAGCGCTCCATGCGTGCGGCGCTGCGCAACGCGGGCATGAACCCCGACCAGGTCCAGTACATGAACGCCCACGGCACCTCCACGCCGCTGGGCGACGTGAACGAGACCAACGCGATCAAGCTGGCCTTCGGCGATCACGCCAAGCAGATGGTCATCAGCTCGACCAAGTCCATGACCGGCCACCTGCTGGGCGGCGCGGGCGGCATCGAGTCGGTGTTCACGGCCCTGGCCATCCGCGACCAGGTCGCCCCGCCGACGATCAACATCTTCAACCAGGATCCCGAGTGCGACCTGGACTACTGCGCCAACGAGGCGCGGCCCATGAAGATCGACGTCGCGGCCAAGAACAACTTCGGTTTCGGCGGCACCAACGGCACGCTGATCTTCAAGCGCGTCTGACGACGCGGCGCCCCGGCGATGCGTCGCACGCCGCCGGTCGTCGTGCAGGTCCAGCGCCAGCCGGTAGTGCAAGCTCTCGTCGCCTTGATCGCGGCTTTGGCATCAGGCGGTCTTGCCGTCTGGGCGTGCAGCCACCAATTCCTTGCCTGGCCTGTAGTGCTGATCGTCCCGTTGGCCGCTCTGTGGGCCTGGCGGGCCGCCGCCGCATTGCCGCGCCGGCTGCGCTGGGACGGCCAGGCCTGGTGGCTGACCGAGCCCGGCCGTGATGACGAGACCGCCGTGCAACTCGCCGTGCTGATCGACCTCGATGCCTGGCTGCTGCTGCGGGCAGGCGCAGGCCGCGGCCCGCGCTGGCTGGCGCTGTCGCGTGGCCAGCAGCCGGCGTGGGGCGCCCTGCGCGCGACGCTGTTCGCCGCAAACGGCGCGGCGGTGCAGCGATGACGGTGGACGTCGACGCCCAGTTGGTGCTGCAGGCCCAGCAAGGCAACCGCGGCGCCTTCGACATGCTGGTGCTGAAATACCAGCGCCGCGTCGAGCGCCTGCTGTCGCGCAGCGTGCGCGACCCCGCCGACGTGGCCGACCTTTGCCAGGAAACTTTCCTGGCGGCCTACCGTGCGCTGCCGGCCTTCCGCGGCGAGAGCGCCTTCTACACCTGGATCTATCGCATCGCGATCAATGCCGCCAAGCGCCATCGCGCCCGGCAGCGGCCCGTCGAATCCCTGGACGACGACGAGGGAACTTTCGGCACCGACGCGGCTCCAAGCGACGATGCGACTCCCGAAGCCCTGCTTGCTGGCCGCCAACTGGCGCGCGAGCTGGACGCGGCGGTCGCGACCCTGGCCGAGGAGCAGCGCCGGGCGCTGCTGTTGCGAGAGGTGGATGGCTTGAGCTACGACGAGATCGGCGATTTGATGGGCTGCCCGCCGGGCACCGTGCGCTCGCGCATCTTTCGCGCCCGCGAAGCCGTGGCCGCGCGGCTGCGGCCGCTGCTGGGTGGAGGAGGGCGGCCATGGTGAAGCCTGTCGATGACGCGCTGAACGAGGCCTTGTCGGCCGTCATGGACGGTCACGCGACGCCTGCCGATTGGGCGCGTGTGAATGCGGCCTGGGCAGACGACCCCAGCCTGCGCGAGCGCTGGGCCCTCTGGCATGCCGCCGCAGACGGTCTGCGCGCCGCCGAGCTGCCCGATCTGCATCGCGAACCCCAAGCCCTGCTCACGGCCCTGCATGCGCAGCTGCCCCTCGTCCAGGCCGAGCCGCCACGCCGGCGCGAGTGGTTCGCGCCCTTTGCCGTCGCCGCGGGTTTCGTGGCCATGGCGATAGGCATGGCTGCGCTGCGGCCCGCGCCCGCCCCCGATGCCTTCGTCGCCGCTGTGCCGATCTCAACACCGCGCGCGCAGGGGCTTAACGGCCTTAGCTTTGCGCAGACGGCCGCAGGCCGTACGCTGCCGGCCGTGGGCGCGGCGCGGGAGCCCGGATTGCCGGGGGAAGCGCCGGCCGAGATCATCGACTGGGGGCTGACCCTGCCGGAGCCCACCGCCTCGCAACCTCGTCCTTGAAGCGCCGCTGCGCTGCCCCATCTGTTTTCTTTCCGTTCTGCTGATTTCCGGAAATCCATATGCACGCTGAGAACCGTCTCCATTCCGCGCGCACGCGCCTCCTGCTGTCGAGCACGGCCATCGCGCTGGCGTTGGCGCTGGGCCAGGCACCTGCCGCCGCCCAGCCGCGCGAGCTGCCGGATTTCGCCGAGCTGGTGGAGAGAGTCGGTCCCGCGGTCGTCAACATCCGTACCGCCGAGAAGGTCAAGGTGCCCGAAGGCCAGGCGGAGATGAACGAGCAGATGCAGGAGTTCTTCCGCCGCTTCGGCATCCCCGTGCCCAACCAGCGCCGTGGCGCGCCCCGCGGTGGCGGCACGCCGGACGATGACGGCCCGATGCGCCGCGGTGTCGGCTCTGGCTTCATCCTCAGCGCCGACGGTTATGTGCTGACCAATGCCCACGTCGTGCAGGGCGCCGACGAGGTCATCGTCACGCTGACGGACAAGCGTGAACTGAAGGCCAAGCTGATCGGCGCCGACCAGCGCTCCGACGTTGCCGTCGTCAAGGTCGAGGCCACCGGCCTGCCGTTCGTGAAGGTCGGCGATAGCAACAAGTCTCGCGTCGGCGAATGGGTCATGGCCATCGGCTCGCCCTTTGGCCTGGAGAACACCGTGACGGCCGGCATCATCAGCGCCAAGCAGCGCGACACCGGCGACCTGCTGCCGCTGATCCAGACCGACGTGGCCATCAACCCCGGCAATTCCGGCGGCCCCCTTGTCAACATGCGCGGCGAGGTCATCGGCATCAACTCGCAGATCTACAGCCAGAACGGCGGCTATATGGGCATCTCGTTCGCGATCCCCATCGCCGATGCCATTCGCGTGGCCGACGAGTTGCGCGCCGGCGGCCGCGTCGTGCGCGGCTACCTGGGCGTGCTGCCTGACGACCTCACCAAGGAGATCGCCGAGGCCATCGGTCTGGGCAAACCGCAGGGTGCGGTGATCCGTTCCGTCATTGCCGGCAGCCCGGCCGAGAAGGCGGGTGTCGAGGGCGGCGACGTCGTCACCAAGGTCGATGGCAAGGTCGTCGACAAGGCCGCCGACCTGCGCCGCCTCGTCGCGAACGTGAAGCCCGGCGCCAAGACGACGCTGACCGTGTTCCGCCGCGGCGCGACCAAGGACATCGTCGTCACCATCGGCGAGGACGAGCGCAGCAAGAAGCCGGGCAGCGCCAGCGAAGGCAGCGCCGAGCCGGCGCCGGCCGTGGCCGCGCCCAGCGCCGCCCTCGGCCTCAAGGTGTCGGAACTGACCGAAGCCCAGCGCAAGGAGATGAAGCTCAAGTCGGGCGTCAAGGTCGACAGCGCCACCGGTGCCGCCGCGCGCGCCGGTCTGCGGGAGGGCGACCTCATCCTGTCGGTGGACAACGTCGAGGTGGCGTCGGTCAAGTCCTTCCAGGCGCAGGTTGCCAAGGCGGACAAGGCCAAGGCCCTCAACCTGGTCGTGCGCCGGGAGGACGTCACCAGCTTCATCCTGCTGAAGCCGGCCCGCTGAACTGGCACAAAACCTCAGCCGCCGCCTCGGTCTTTCCGCGATGCGGCAAGTCAGCGGCGGCCGGCGGTCGAGGTTGTCCACCGTTTCGGGAAGTTGGCGCCGGCTAACTTTCGCACTGGGATGGGGATTGTTCGCGCCATCCGCTAAAATCACGGTTAGACGACCCCTGGAAAGCGGTGTCCGGCGGTGGAATCGAAGGCCGTTGATGACACCTGGATTTCTTCCACAGGCGATCCACAGGAACTTGTGGATAACCTGTGGTTAAAATTCCTTGTTGGCAGCCTGCAACGGCCGGAAAACCAATGCTGGTGCGGTTTCCCGGGAAGGCCTTTTGGCTACAATGAAGGCCCAACAAGCAGTTGCCATACCTTTTGTTGGAAGGCACGTCGCCTCTTCGACGTGCCTTTTTTTTAGCTCCCGCACGCCGCATCAGAGCCTCGCGTCGCTCCGCGACATGAGCTTGCCCAGCAAGGGCTCCCGCCCTTGCGTCCTGCCGGTCCCGGCGCGGCCCACGACTCCATGAATCACATCCGCAACTTCTCCATCATTGCCCACATCGACCACGGCAAGAGCACGTTGGCCGACCGCATCATTCAGCGCTGCGGAGGCCTGAGCGACCGCGAGATGGAAGCTCAGGTGCTGGACTCGATGGACCTGGAGCGCGAGCGCGGCATCACGATCAAGGCGCAGACGGCCGCGCTTCAGTACAAGGCCAAGGACGGCCAGATCTACAACCTCAACCTGATCGACACGCCGGGGCATGTGGACTTCTCTTATGAAGTCAGCCGCTCGCTGTCGGCCTGCGAGGGCGCTCTGCTGGTCGTCGACGCATCCCAGGGTGTCGAGGCGCAGACCGTGGCCAACTGCTACACGGCGCTGGACCTCGGCGTGACGGTCGTGCCGGTGCTGAACAAGATGGACCTGGCCTCGGCGGACCCCGACAACGCCAAGGCCGAAATCGAGGACGTCATCGGCATCGACGCCGACGACGCCATCCCCTGCTCGGCCAAGACCGGCATGGGCATCGACGAGATCATCGAGGCCGTCATCGCCCGCATGCCGGCGCCGCGTGGCAACCCCGACGGCGCGCCGCGCGCCATGATCATCGACGCCTGGTTCGACAACTACGTCGGCGTCGTCATGCTGGTGCGTGTGGTGGACGGCGAACTGCGCAAGGGCGAGCGCATCCGCATGATGAACACCAACACGGTCTACCCGATCGAGCACCTGGGCGTGTTCACGCCCAAGAGCGAGAACCGCGATGGCCTGAAGGCCGGCGAGGTGGGTTTCATCATCTGCGGCATCAAGGAACTGGCCGCGGCCAAGGTCGGCGACACCGTCACGCTGGAAAAGAAGCTGCCCAACAACGCCGGCCCGGCGACCGAGGCGCTGCCCGGCTTCAAGGAAATCCAGCCCCAGGTGTTCGCGGGCCTGTACCCGACCGAGGCCAGCGAGTACGACCAGCTGCGCGATGCGCTGGAAAAGCTCAGCCTCAACGATTCGTCGCTGCGCTACGAGCCCGAGGTCAGCCAGGCCCTGGGCTTCGGTTTCCGCTGCGGCTTCCTGGGCCTGCTGCACATGGAGATCGTGCAGGAGCGCCTGGAGCGCGAGTTCGACCAGGACCTGGTGACCACCGCGCCCAGCGTCATCTACGAGGTGGAGCTGAACACCGGCGACGTCATCCAGGTCGAGAACCCGTCCAAGATGCCCGAGATCGGCGCCATGCGCGAGATCCGCGAACCCATCGTCACGGTGCATCTCTATATGCCGCAGGACTACGTCGGCGTCGTCATGACGCTGGCCAACCAGAAGCGCGGCGTGCAGCTGAACATGGCCTATCACGGCAAGCAGGTCATGCTGACCTACGAGATTCCGCTGGCCGAGATCGTGCTGGACTTCTTCGACAAGCTGAAGTCGGTCTCGCGCGGCTATGCCTCCATGGACTACGAGTTCAAGGAATACCGCGCCGCTGACGTCGTCAAGGTCGACATCCTGATCAACGGTGAGAAGGTCGACCCGCTGTCCATGATCGTGCACCGCAGCCAGAGCCAGTACCGCGGCCGCGGCGTGGCGGCCAAGATGCGCGAGCAGATTCCGCGCCAGATGTATGACGTGGCCATCCAGGCCGCCATCGGCGCCAACATCATCGCCCGCGAGAACATCAAGGCGCTGCGCAAGAACGTGCTGGCAAAATGCTACGGCGGTGACATCACCCGCAAGCGCAAGCTGCTGGAAAAGCAAAAAGCCGGCAAGAAGCGCATGAAGCAGATCGGCTCCGTGGAAGTGCCGCAAGAAGCCTTCCTCGCCATCCTGCAAGTCGACGACTGACCCCCCCTCCAGCCTTGAATACCTCATTGATGAGCGCTCTGACCGGTGTTTTGTACGCGGCCCTGGTGGCCTATCTGGGCGGCTGGTACACCGGGAGGTGGAACGGCAACTTCGCGCTGCTGCTCTTCATCCTGACGGCGGTCACGCTGTTCTACTGGCTGGCCGAGCGTTTCCATTTCGCGCCGGCCCGCCGAGCGGCGGCCGAGGCCCTGGTGTCCAACGACGCCAAGCGCCGCGAGAACCTGGCCGCCCAGGGCATTGCCCGCGTCGATGGCGACGTCGAGCCGGCCCGCCAGCAGATCCTGCAGCAGCCCTGGTGGCTGGACTGGACCGCCGGCCTGTTCCCGGTGATCCTGGTCGTCTTCCTGCTGCGCAGCTTCCTGTTCGAGCCCTTCAAGATCCCGTCGGGCTCCATGGTGCCGACGCTGCTCGTGGGCGACCTCATCCTGGTCAACAAATTCCACTACGGCATCCGTCTGCCGGTGATCAACAAGAAGATCATCGCCAACAACGACGTCAAGCGCGGCGACGTGATGGTGTTCCGCTACCCCGAGGACCCGAGCACCGACTTCATCAAGCGCGTGGCCGGCATTCCGGGTGACGAAATCAGCTACGTCAACCAGAAGCTCTACATCAATGGCCAGGCTGCCCCGGTGCAACCCCAGGGCAATTTCTACGACGACAGCGGCTCGCCGCGCGTCTACCGGCCCCGCTTCATGGAAAAGCTCGGCGACAAGGAGCACGAGATCCTCGTGCAGCCCGAGGCCCAGACCTTTTTCCGCGCCGACCGCGCCGACGGCCCCTTTCCCTTCCAGGAAAATTGCCGCTACACCATCGAAGGCGTGACCTGCAAGGTGCCGGCCGGCCACTACTTCATGCTGGGCGACAACCGTGACAACTCACGCGATTCGCGCTACTGGGGGTTCGTGCCGGATGAAAACATCGTCGGCAAGGCCTTCTTGGTCTGGATGAATTTCGGTAATCTCAAGCGCATCGGTACCTTCTTCAATTGATGCCCCAGATGAGCCGCCGCCTCCAACCCTCCGCTCCTCTTCGCAGCCAGCGTGGCGTCACGCTGTTCGGCCTGCTGTTCTGGGGTGTCGTCGTCGCTACCACTGCCGTCGTCGGCATGAAAGTCTTCCCGACGGTGCTGGAGTACTACACCGTGCAGCGCGTGGTCGACCGCATCGCGGCAGGCAACCCGGCGACCGTGCCCCAGGTGCGCCAGGAATTCGACCAGGCCACCATGGTCGAGTACTCCATCCAGAGCCTCAAGGGCAGCGACCTCGTGATCACCAAGGACGCCAACGACAAGGTCGTCATCGAGTTTGCCTGGGACAAGGAGATCGACCTCTTCGGGCCGGTCTACCTGCTGATCAAATACCACGGCAAGTCGCGTTGACCTTGCCCCCGCTTCGATGAGCGTCGTGCTTGAGGCCCTGCAGAAGCGCCTGGGCCATCGCTTCCAGCGACCCGAGTTGCTGGCGCGCGCCCTGACCCATCGCAGCTATGGCGCCGACCACAACGAGCGTCTCGAGTTCCTCGGCGACGCCGTGCTCAGCCTGGCCGTGTCCAGCCTGCTTTACGAACGCTACGCCGGCTCCGACGAAGGCGACCTGACCCGTGTGCGGGCCCATCTCGTGCGCGAGGACAGCCTGCACAAACTGGCCCTGGCCATGGGCCTGCCGGCGGTGCTGAAGATGTCCGACGGCGAGGCCCGCGGCGGCGGCGCGCAGCGGCCTTCCATCCTGGCCGACGCCGTCGAGGCCGTGCTGGGCGCGGCCTATATCGACGCTGGCTACGACGTCGCCCTGGCCATCGTGCGCCGCCTGCTCGGCGAGACCATCTCGACCGCCAGCAGCGCCGGCGACTTCGCCAAGGACGCCAAGACCGCACTGCAGGAATGGCTGCAGGCCCGCCGCATCGCGGTGCCGAACTACCGTATCGTCGCGACACGCGGCCAAGCCCACGCCCAGACCTTCGAGGTCGAATGCGCGGTACCGGCGCTGGACGTGGCCGAAATGGGCGAAGGCCGATCACGCCGCACCGCCGAGCAGGAGGCAGCCCGCCGCCTGCTGGATAGACTTACCGCCGAACGAGGCAAACCATGACCACCGACGCTGTACCCCCCGCCGCTGCCCCTGCTGACGGCCCTGCCCAGCGCTGTGGCCTGATCGCCATCGTCGGTCGCCCCAACGTCGGCAAGTCCACGCTGCTGAACGCGCTGGTCGGCCAGAAGGTCAGCATCACGTCCGACAAGGCCCAGACCACGCGCCACCGCATCACCGGCGTGCGCACCGTCGAGGAAGCCCAGTTCGTCTTCGTCGACACGCCCGGCTTCCAGACCAAGCACAACGCCGCCTTGAACCGCACGCTGAACCGCACCGTGCACGGCGTGCTGGCCGACGTGGACCTGGTGCTTTTCGTCGTCGAGGCCGGCCGCTTCGGCCTGGACGACGCCAAGGTGCTGGGCCTGCTGCCCGAGGACAAGCCGGTTGTGCTGATCGCCAACAAGCTCGACGCCGTGCACCGCCGCGCCGAACTGGCGCCCTGGCTCAAGGGCATGCAGGAGCGCCGCAACTTCACCGAGTTTGTGCCGCTGTCGGCCAAGAAGGAAAGCGACGTCACCCGCCTCTTCAAGATCCTCAAGCCCTATCTGCCCGAGCAGGGCTGGTTCTACGAGGAAGACGCGCTGACCGACCGCAGCGAGAAGTTCCTGGCCAGCGAAATCATCCGCGAGAAGCTGTTCCGCCTGACCGGCGACGAACTGCCCTACACCTCCACCGTCATCATCGACAAATGGGAAGAGGAGGGCGAGCTGCGCCGCATCAGCGCCAGCATCGTCGTCGAGCGCGACGCCCACAAGGGCATGATCATCGGCCAGGGCGGCGAACGCCTGAAGCGCATCGGTTCGGAATCGCGCCAGGAGCTGGAGCATCTGATGGATGGCCGCGTCTTCCTGGAACTGTGGGTCAAGGTTCGCTCGGGCTGGGCCGACACCGAAGAGCATCTGCGCAGCTACGGCTACGAGTGAGCCCCGTGCGGACTCCGTCGGTGCAGTCGGCCTATGTGCTGCACCAGCACGACTGGAGCGAGTCCAGCCTCATCCTCGACCTGTTCACGCGCGAGTCCGGCCGCATCGCCGTCGCGGCCAAGGGTGCCAAGCGGCCGTATTCGCAGTTGCGCGCCGTGCTGCTGCCCTTGCAGCGCATCAGCGTCAGCCTGTCCAAGCCCGCCAAGGTCGATGGCGGCGACGTGCAGACGCTGCGCGGCGCCGAATGGGGCGGCGGCGCGACGCTGCCCGCCGGCGCCGCCCTGTTCTCCGGCTACTACCTGAACGAGCTGCTGCTCAAGCTGCTGGCCCGGCATGACCCGCATCCGCAGCTGTTCGATGCCTACGCCGACACGCTGGCGCATCTGGCCGAGGGTGATTCGGTGCTGCGGGCCTTCGAGATCAGGCTGCTGGCCGAGTTGGGGCTGCTGCCTGACCTCAGCGTCGTGACGCCCACCCAGGCCGTCATCGATCCGGCGCGCCGCTACCAGCTGTCGGCCGAGTCCGGCCTCATCCCGCCCACCAGCGACGCCAGCCTGCCTGGCGCATTGCTGATCCAGCTCCAGGCTGCACTGCTGCACGGCAGCATGGCGGCGCTGCGCCAGGCCTGCGCCGCCGCCCCCCAAACCCTGAAGACGACGTTGCGCGGGCTGCTCCACTACCATTTGGGGCACCAGCCGTTGCGCACCCGCGCCTTGCTGGTGGACGTGCAACAACTGCTCGATTCTTGACCCCATGAACCCTCTCGCCCATGCCGGCGCCCGCTGCGCCCTGTCGGTCAACGTCAACAAGGTCGCGCTGCTGCGCAACACCCGCCATCTCGGCATTCCCAGCGTGCTGCGCGCCGCCGAGCAATGCCTGCTGGCGGGCGCCCAGGGCATCACGGTGCACCCGCGGCCCGATGAACGCCACATCCGCCCGGGCGACGTCGACGACCTCGCGGCCTTCTTGCGCGACTGGCCCCAGGCCGAGTTCAACATCGAGGGCAACCCGACGCAGAACCTGATGGACTTCGTGCGCCGCCACCGCCCGCACCAGGTCACCTTCGTGCCGGACTCGGAAGACCAGTTCACTTCCGACCATGGCTGGACGCTGCCCCAGGATGCCGAGCGCCTGAAGCCACTGATCCAGGAAGCCCAGGGCCTCGGCGCGCGCGTCAGTCTCTTCATGGACCCCAACCCGGCTGCAATGGCTGCCGTGGCCGAACTGGGCGCGGACCGCATCGAGCTCTATACCGAGACCTTCGCCAGTGCCTTTGGCACCGAGCGCCAGGACGCCGTGCTGGCCGGCTTCACGGCCACGGCCGAGGCGGCTCTGAAGGTCGGTCTCGGCATCAATGCCGGTCATGACTTGAACCGCGACAACCTCAGCCTGTTCCTGCGCCATGTGCCCGGCGTTCAGGAGGTCTCCATCGGTCATGCGCTGATCGCCGATGCACTGGAGCTCGGCTATGCCGAGACGATCCGGGCCTATCAGCAAGTCATTGCGACGGCCTACGTGTGATGCGGGCCGCAGTGCCGGGCCGTCCCAAGCAAGGACCGACCCTCTCGGAGGGTCGACCGCCGTACCCGGTGGGCGGGGAGTCGACATGATCTACGGCATCGGCACCGACGTCTGCGACATCCGCCGCATCCGCGCCACGCTGGCGCGGCGCGGCGAGCGCTTTGCCGAGAAGGTGCTGGGGCCGCATGAGCTGGCCGTCTTCAGGGAGCGCCGCGCCAAGGTCGAGGCGCGGGGCGAGGCCTATCTGGCGACGCGCTTCGCGGCCAAGGAGGCCTTCTCCAAGGCCATAGGCATGGGGATGCGCATGCCCATGACCTGGCGCGCCATGGAGGTCGTCAAGGCGCGCAGCGGCAAGCCCGAGATCGCGTTGCACGGCGCGCTGGCCGACTGGTTCGCCGCGCGCGGCCTGAGCGCGCATGTGACGGTCAGCGACGAGCAGGACTATGCCGTCGCCTTCGTCGTCGTGGAGAAGACGGCGCCCTAGCTTCGAATCCTGGCGCCGCCCGCGCTCAAGGCGCCTTCTTGACCGCTGCCTTGGCGGCCGCGGGCTTGGCCAGAGACTCGCCCTTGGACTTCATGTCCATATCCATGTCCATGAACATGCGGCCGTTGTCGGGCCCGTTCATCGTCATCTTCATGTTCATCGCGAGCTGGTTGGACAGCGGCAGGCGGTCGGCCATGCGCATCGCGCTCGTGCCCTTGCCGCCGCCGGTGATCTGCATGTGCAGCATCTGCGGCGGTGCGTCGCTCGTCGCCGCAGCGCTTGCCGCGGACGCCGCCGCAGCCGGTCTGGGCAGCGGCGTGTCGACGTTCATGTTGAGACTCATGTCCAGGTCGAAATGGGCCACGCCCTTGTCGACGCGCGCCAGCGTGTAGCGCACCAGACCCTGCATATTGCCGGCACCACCGGGCAAGGGCATGGGCAGGGCCATGTTCAGCGGCACCTCGAAGCTTTCGCCGATCTTCAGCGGGCGCTGGCTCAGGGCCTTGAACAGCTGCAGCGACTCGCCGATGGCGGCCTTGCCCTGGTTGAGCATGGCCTCGCTCACCTCAGGCGAGCCGCCCTCGAACTTCTGCATCTCGAAGGCGAAGTCCTTGGGGTTGAAACGCGCGGCGAAGCTCATCTCCGTCTTGCCGAGGTTGGGCAACTGCGTCGGCTTGCCGCCGATCTCCACGCTGCCGCTCTTGGCGCCGACCGACAGTTGCATCGGCAGCCAGCCCTCGGCGTCCGGCGCGTCGACCTTCAGGGTCTGCTCCATGCGCATGGCCATCTTCATGGCCCCCATGCGGTCGATGTTCGCGGCCGCGGTGGCGATCTTGCTGCGCTGCTCTTCGGTCGCGTCGGGGCCGGCCTCGACGCGCATCTTCATGACGGCCTGCAGGTCGATCTGCTGGCGCTGGTGCTGGCCGGCGCGCGGCGTGGTGTCGAAGCTGACGGCGGCGGGCGCGCTGGGTGCCGCCTGCGCAGCGAGATTGAGGCCAAGCAGGGCACCGAGCAGGGTCAGGCGCAGCGGGGAGGCGATGGTCACGAGGGCAACTCCATGAAAACGGTGCCGAACTGGCAGCCGGACGGCATCGTAGAAGGCGGCCCTCAGGGGTTGGCATCAGCCCCCTTGGGTAATTTCACCCACGCGAACTTATGCGGTCCTGATCAGCGCGATGGCTGGAAGAGCAGGCGTGCGGCCAGGTCACGGCGGGCCGGCGGCTGGGCCTGCAGCCGGTCCAGCATCGTGATGACGGGATCGCAGCTCGGGCCGGGCCGGGTCGCATCCGGCGCGTCGGCCCACAGGCGGGACAGCATGCCCAGGGCGGTCGGCCCGACGGAGCGTTCCAGCACCTCCATCTCGATGGCGCTGGGCGGCTTAGGCTGCCGGTTCGCCGGCGCGCTGTCGGCGGCCTCCCGCACCCATTGTGCTTCCAGGATCTGCAGCTCCTCCGGCAGCTGCGGGCGCGCGCTCATGCGCCCCTCCAGCAGGTCACGGCAGGCGCCGGTGGCGTTGGCTCCGCGCAGCGCCTTCAGCTGCTCGGACACCAGTTGCACATAGCGGCGGCGCAGGATGGGGTCGGTGCCGTTCAGGATGGCGGGCATCTGGCGGGCCAGGGGTGACAGCGCCATGGCCTGCACCGCCTCGTCGGCGGCGCCGGCAGCACGGGCGTCCCACATGCGCTTGGCCACCTCGTCCACGGTGCCCGGCATGCGGCGGTCGAGCGCCTCCCACACCGGATGCATGTGCAGCACGTCGTTGAGGTCGGTCGGCTTGGCGTTGGCGTCCGGCAGCGGCACGGCCAGCGTGCGGGGCGAGGGGGCGATCAGCGAATAGGAGAGCAGCTCCTCGCGCGGCACGAACCACATGCTGCGCGACGGCGTGCGCAGCGTCTTGTCGATCATGGGCTGGGGCAGGCCCAGTTCGCCATAGGTCTTGGCCAGCTGCTGGTTGGCCAGTTCCTCGAAGACGGGGTTGTAGGTGCCGGTGGACGCACGGTGGAAACCGAGTTCGCCGGTCGGCGTGAGATGACGCGGCTGGCCGGCCAGGAAGACCAGCGTGCAGGCGCTGGCGCAGGTGCCCACGGCACGGCTGGCGTGGCCATGTGACTTCAGCGCCGCGGCCATGCGCTCGGCCTCGCGCACCCGGCCGCCGGGCGACACCAGCTCGACGCGCTTGATTTCCTTGGCGGCCTCGCTGTCGAGCAACTGGCGCATCCGCTCGCCGTCGCCCATGCCGATGACGCCTTCCAGCTTCAAGCTGCGGCCATCGGCCGAGAAGCTGAACTTGGCCTGCCCCAGCGGGTCGACGCCGCGGGCCATCGACCAGTATTCGCCCATGCTCGGCAGGAAGCCGAACACCACCGAGGCCAGCAACTGCAGCGTGCTCAGCGCCAGCGTGATGCGCGCCAGCCAGCCCCACAGCGCCGAGCCGCTCTCGCGCAGATAGTTGCTCGCGGCGCGCCAGGCGCCGACGATGCACCACAGGTTCAGCAGCAGCAGCAAGGGCATCGTCACCAGCAGCGAGATGGCGCTGATCTGCAGCGAGTCGCCCTTGACGCTGATCCACGTCATCAGCCCCGTCAGCAGGAAGGCCAGCGGCGTGGCCACCAGGAAGTTGTTGACCCAGTAGCTGCGCACCAGGCTCATCTCGCCATGCCAGTGGCGGGAGAAGTAGCCGCGTTGCGCTTCCTTGACGACGCGCGTGCGCGCCGGCGGCCGGGCGCCGGCCGGGCGCGGCCGGTGCGAGGACTGCTGCCAGGCCGCCGGCTCGGGCGGGGGC
>NZ_JBFUFR010000035.1:0-67415 GCF_056403315.1 Roseateles sp. P2_H4
GAGCCGTTTTCGTTTGGTGGCCTGGGGCGGAATCGAACCACCGACACGCGGATTTTCAATCCGCTGCTCTACCAACTGAGCTACCAGGCCTTGATCTGTTCGTGAACGGCTAGCGCCGCTCAGCGAAGTCCATGACTATAGCACAGCGTTTTTGGCTCAGGCGCCGCTGCCGCGCTTGTTGCGGCTCAGGTCGACGCCCAGTTGCTTGAGCTTGCGGTAGAGGTGGGTGCGCTCCAGGCCGGTCTTTTCGGCGACGCGGGTCATGGAGCCGTTTTCCTTGGCGAGGTGGAACTCGAAGTAGCTCTTCTCGAAGGCGTCGCGAGCCTCGCGCAGCGGCCGGTCGAGCTCGAAGCTCTGCTCGGACGCCAGCGAGTTGCCAGGCATGTGGCTGTTGCCGGTGAGGCTGGCCGGCGCGGCCTGCAGCCCCGGGTTCATCTCGGGGCGGGCGTAGCTGGGCAGGCCGGCGACGGCGGGCGCGGGGCGCGGCGGGGCCGTCTTGACCAGCGCCTGCTCGACGGCGCGCAGCAGCTTCTGCAGCGTGATGGGCTTCTCGAGGAAGGCGATGGCGCCGAACTTGGTCGCCTCCACCGCCGTGTCGATGGTGCCGTGGCCGCTCATCATGATGACGGGCATGGTGAGCAGGCCGGCGCTGCCCCATTCCTTGAGCAGCGTCACGCCGTCGACGTCGGGCATCCAGATGTCGAGCAGCACGAGATCCGGGCGCATGCGTTCACGCACTGCCCGCGCCTGAGTGGCGTTCTCGGCAAGCTCAATGGTGTGTCCCTCGTCGCTGAGGATTTCGGACAGCAGAGCACGAATGCCCAGCTCGTCGTCGACAACAAGAATCGTGGCCATGAATCCTTAGGTCTTGGCGGCCTGCCCACCGGGCTCGGTGGCAGGCGCCAGATTCGAAAATGATAGCGAAACTTGCGCCCCGATCACGACAGCCTCCTGTCCGCTTTCAAGGGGAGAACCCGCATCGGAAGCCGGATGCAGGTTGCGCAAGGAGATCCGGGCGCCGTGTTCATCGGCAATTTTCTTCACGACGGCCAGGCCCAGGCCGGTGCCTTTGGCCTTGGTCGTCACATAGGGTTCGAAGGCGCGCTTGAGCACTTTCTCGGCAAAGCCGGGGCCGTTGTCGATGATGTGCAGGCGCACCGAGCGGGGCGTGCCAGTGTCGTTCATCGACAGCGAGGAGCGCACGGTGACATGGCCGTCGACGCGGTCATGCACGGCGTCCAGCGCGTTCTGCACGAGGTTGTGGATGACCTGGCGCAGCTGGCTGGCATCGCCCTTGATGAGCGGCAGGCGGGGTGCCAGCTCGGCGGTCAGGCGGCCTTTCTCCTGCGGCTCGGCGTAGAGGCTGAGCACCTCGTGGATGAGGGCGTTGAGGTCCAGCGGGTGCAGCTGCGCGGAGGGCAGGCGGGCGTAGTCGCGGAACTCGTTGACGAGCTGCTTCATCGCCTGCACCTGGTTGACGATGGTGGCCACGGAGCGCACCAGCATGGCCTGGTCGGCGCCTTCGAGCTTGGCTTCGAGCTTGTGCTGCATGCGCTCGGCCGAGAGCTGGATGGGCGTCAGCGGGTTCTTGATCTCGTGGGCGAGGCGGCGCGCGACCTCGCTCCAGGCGGCGGAACGCTGGGCCGACACGACCTCGGAGATGTCGTCGAAGACGAGCAGGCGGGCGTCGTGCGGCAGCGGCGCGCCGCGCACCAGCAGGGTCAGCGGGTCCTGCTTGGGGTCGAGCTGGAGCTCGAAGGAGTCCTGCCAGAGCTCGCGGTCCATGTCGCGCTCGCCGCTGTCGCGGCCGATGTGCTGCTCGAAGCGCTGGTCCAGCGACGCGGCGAACTCGGCGAGGCCGGGCACGTCGGCCAGCGGCCGGCCCACGTAGGCGGACAGCGGCAGGCGCAGGATGCGCGTCGCGCCGGGGTTGACGGTTTCGAGGCTGCCGTCGGCGTCGATGACGAGCACGCCGGCGGTCAGGTTGTCGAGGATGGTCTGCAGATGGGTGCGGGCGGCGTCGAGCTCGGCCACGGTGCGCGAGACCTGGGCGCGCGCATCGGCGAGCTGGCCGGTCATGTCGGCGAAGGAGCGCGTCAGGCCGCCGAGTTCGTCGCGCGAGGCAAGCACCGGGCGCACGGAGAGGTCGCCCAGGGCGACCTGGCGCACGCCGTCGGCCAGCATCAGCAGCGGCCGCGCGAGCTGGTTGCCGAGCGTGACGGCCAGCAGCAGGGCCGCGAAGGTGGCCAGGATGAGCACCAGCGTCAACGTGCCGAGGTACATGCGGCGCAAGCCGACGCGCTCCAGCGAGCGCTGCTGGTATTCGCTGTTGGCCGTCTGCACCGCCAGCGCATTGGTCAGCATGCTGGGCGGGATGCGCTGGATGACCATCAGGTAGCGCTCCCCCAGCCCCAGGCGCAGCTCGGAGTTGGGCAGCAGCGCCAGCGTGCGGATCTGGGCGCTGCCTTGCAGGGCCGCGGCCTCGTCCTCCAGGCCTTCGAGCTGGCTGGCCACGTTGCCGCCGCGGGCCTGGCGCAGCATGGTGCCGCTGGGGCGGTCGGGCGTCAGCTGGCGGGTGTCGCCGCCGCTTTCCAGCAGGATCTGGCCGTTGCCGCCCACCAGCGCGACGGTGCGGGCGCCGAGCTTGTCGCGCACCCGCTCCAGGCCGATCAGCTGGGGCGTGCTGCTCTCGGAAAGCTGGTCGGCGGCATCACGCGTCTTGGTGCCGAGGTCGGCCACCATGGCGTCCAGCGTGCCGCGGCCGAGGTTGAGGCCGGCCTCCAGCGCGCTGGCCAACCTGACGTCGAACCAGTTCTCGATGCTGCGGTTCACGAACTGGTAGGAGACGGCGTAGATCATGACGCCGGGCACGATGCCCACCAGCGCAAAGATGGCGGCCAGCTTGAACAGCAGCCGGCTGCCGAAGCGGCCCTGGCGCACGCGCACGACCAGGCGCACCGCGGCCGTCAGGATGACCAGGGTCAGCACCGCGGCCACGCCGACGTTGACCCAGTAGAGCCAGTGGTAGTGGCGCTCGAAGAAGCCGCGTTCTGAGGTGGTGCCGACGATCAGCACGAAGGCCAGCACGCCGATGACGCCCGTGAGGGTCACCAGGGTGATGACCCAGCCCCAACGCGCAACCTTCGTCATTTAAGGGAGAAATCGGGCGCGAAATTGCGCTTTTGATCGATGTTGAGCGCAAAACCCGACTGCAGGCCAATCTGCATGGGGCGCGGCAACTGGGTCACGTCGAGCTTGTAGCTGAACTCGAGGTAGTAGCTGCCGCTGTCCTCGATGTCCTTGGGCTCGGCGATGCGCCAGGCGCTCTGGCCGCGCAGCACGGTGAGGGCTTCGTCCAGCGTCGCGAAGCTCTGGTGCAGGCCGCCATTGGAGACGCGGTACTGCCGGGTCAGGGACTGCCAGGCCAGCCGCCAGGTGCGCTCGGCGCGGGCGACGCGGGCGTCGCGCCAGTACCAGCGGTTGCGCAGCACGGTGGCCTCGACGACGAAATACAGCGGCACGCCCTTGTGCAACGCGTCTTCGGCGGCGTGGCTGAGTTCGAAATGAGTCGTGAAGCTCAGGTCGAGGCCGTCATCGGCGCGGCGCGTGGCCAGCTGGGACAGCTCTATGCCCTCGGCCTGCGCCGGCCCGGGGGTCAGGGCGAGCAGCGCGGCGAAGAAGGCGGCGATGGCGATCCGGGCGAACAAATCAGGGCTTGGTCAGCAGGGCGTAGAAGAAGCCGTCCAAGGGCGGCAAGGGTTGCAGGGCATTGTCAGCCAGGGGGAGCAGGTGCCCCGTGAACCCGGCCACGGCGTGGGACTTCGCGTCAGTCTGGCGTTGCAAAAACGCGTCGAGCTGGGCCTGGCCCTCGGCGCGGAAGACGGAACAGGTCGCATAGACCAGCCGGCCGCCCGGCGCCAGCAGCGGCCACAGGGCGTCCAGCAGCTCAGCCTGGATGCGGGCCAGCGCGGTGATGTCGTCGGGCCGGCGCAGCCAGCGCACGTCGGGGTGGCGGCGCACGATGCCGGAGGCGCTGCAGGGGGCGTCGAGCAGGATGGCGTCGAAAGGCTGGCCGTCCCACCAGGTGGCGGTCTGGCGGGCGTCGGCGGCCTTCAGCGTGGCGGTCTGGCCGAGGCGGTTCAGCGTGTCCTGCACGCGGGTGAGGCGGGTGGCATCGGCGTCCAGCGCGGTGAGCTGGAGGTCGGGCTGCAGTTCCAGCAGGTGGGCCGTCTTGCCACCGGGTGCCGAGCAGGCGTCCAGCACCCGGGCCCCGGATTTGAGGCCGGCGCCGACGACGAGTGGCGCGGCGAGCTGGGCCGCGGCGTCCTGCACCGACACCAGGCCCTCGGCAAACCCGGGCAGGGCCGACACGGGCACGGGCTTGTCGAGCACGACGGCCTGGGGCGTGGGGGCGCCCAGGGCTCGCGCGGCAATGCCGGCGGCGGCCAGGCGCTCGACGTACTCGGCGGCGCTGGCGCGCTGGGCGTGCACGCGCAGCGTCATCGGCGGCGGGCGGTTGTTGGCGGCCAGGATGGCCTGCCACTGCGCCGGCCAGTCCTGGCGCAGCTTCTCGACCCACCAGGCGGGGTGGTTGAAGGCGCCCAGCGGGCTGCGCTCGGCGGCGACGACGATGGCCTCGCGCTCGCGCAGGAAGCGGCGCAGCACGGCGTTGATGAAGGCCGCGCTGGCGGGCGCGCGCTGCTTGGCGGCCTTGACGGCCTGGTCGACCAGCGTGTGGTCGGTGTAGGCCGGCTCGGGGTCGGGCCAGAGCAGGGCCAGGGCGGTCAGCAGCAGCGCGTCGACGCGCGCCGGCGGCGCCTTGGGCGCCAGCTGCTGGCGGGCCGCCTCGGCGCCTCCCAGGCGGCGCAGCGCCGTGAAGGCCAGGGCCTGGGTGCCGGGGCGCAGGTCGGCCGGCACGCGGGCCAGCAGTTCGGTCAGGGACTTGCCCTCGCGCACGCCCTGGACGGCATCGGCGGCCTGGGACAGCAGCCGGTGCAGCGGGGCGCTCAGACCGGCCGATTGGGGGCTTTGGGACATGGGCGGAGTGTAGAAGTGGGCTTTCGGCCGAGAATCCGCGCCCATGAATGCACCTGCCGCCGACGCCCCCGTCTCCGAACGCATCCGCTACCGCCTCGTGTCGGCCGGCTGCCGCCACCACGCCAACGACAACATCGCCGCCTACGTCGAACCCGGTGAGTTGGACGCGCTGCAGGCCGAGGTGCAGGCGCGCATGCAGGACGTGCTGAAGAGCCTGGTCATCGACACCGACAGCGACCACAACACCCAGGAGACGGCCAAGCGCGTCGCCAAGATGTTCGTGCGAGAGGTCTTTGCCGGCCGCTACGTGCAGGCACCCACGGTGACCGAGTTCCCCAACATCAGCCGTCTCAACGAGCTGATGATCGTCGGGCCCATCACGGTGCGCAGCGCCTGCTCCCACCACCTCTGCCCCATCATCGGCAAGGTGTGGATAGGCATCATGCCCAACGAGCATTCCAACCTGATCGGCCTGTCCAAGTACGTGCGCCTGACCGACTGGGTCATGAACCGCCCGCAGATCCAGGAAGAGGCCGTCATCATGCTGGCCAACGAGCTGGAGGGCCGCGTCAAGCCCGACGGCCTGGCCGTCGTCATGGAGGCCGACCACTTCTGCATGCACTGGCGCGGCGTCAAGGACATCGAGGCGGCCATGACCAACAGCGTCATGCGTGGCGCCTTCCTGACCGACCCGAACCTGCGGCGCGAGTTCCTGTCGCTGATGCCGAAGAAGTCGTGAGCCCCTCGTCCAGCCTCGCTCCGCTGAACGCAGGCGAGCCTGACCGGGACCACGCTGCGGCCGGAGTCCGCAGCGCTTCGGCAGGCACGGCGAGTCCTCAGGACTCACCATGTCCGGCCTCAGCCCCCGAGGGGACGGCGATGCTCGCGGCGTCGAGCCGCGAGCACATCGCCCGCCGGGCCGGCTAGGGGCGGCCCGGCGCTCGGCCCGAAATCATTCAGGACTACGGCAGCAGCCCGGCCACGTCGTCCCAGGCCTCGGGTGCGATGCGCCCGGCGTGGCGGGCGACGATGGCGCCCTTGGCGTCGATGACCAGCGTCAGCGGCACGGCGGCGGGTGCCGCCAATGGCGCGCCGAAAGTCAGATCGCCCGCCCACAACGCCGGCATCGCCGGGCCGTTCTTCTCGATCTGTTTGAGCGTCTGCAGATAGGCCAACGCATTGGCGCGGTCGCGATCGGTGCTGATCAGCACCAGCTCGAAAGGCTTGCCGCGCCAGCCCGACGCGTTGGCGCGCAGCTCGGGCATCTTCTGGATGCAGGGGGCGCAGTCGGTGTTCCAGAAGAACAGCATGACGACCTTGCCGCGCAGGGCGTCCAGGCTGAAGCGCTGGCCATCCAGCGTGTTGCCGTTCAGCCGCACCGGTTGGGCGGTGGCGGACAGGCTGACGAAGAGCAGGAGGGTGGCGATGAACAGGAGGGTGGCGATGAACAGGCGCATGCCGCACAGTCGCGCTGGCGGCGTTCAACCTTACAGTGAACGCGCCTCGCTGAAGCCGTAGAGATTCGCCAGTACGCGCGTCGGGAACTGGTGCAGCGCCTCGTTGTACTGGGCCACGGCCTGGTTGAAGACCTGGCGGGCAAAGGCGCGCTGGCGCTCGATGAGCTTCAACTCGCTGACAAGGCCGTCAATCTCGGTCTCGCTGCGCAGTTCGGGCTGGTGGTCCAGCAAGGAAAGCAGCCGGGTCAGCGCCGCGGCGTGCAGCGCGCTGGCCACGGCCAGGCTGCCGACCGGGTCGGGTGCCCAGGGCTTGGTGCGCGAGGCCTGGGCCGCGGCCTGGGATTCCGCCTGGGCGCTGGCCAGCGCGTCGAAGGTGGCCTGCTCGCTGGCCAGGCGCGGCGCAACGGCCGCCAGCAGCTTGTCGCAAACCTCGCTGCGGTCCTTCAGATGGGCATCAAGCTGCACAAAGGCCTCGCCGATGACATTGCGCAGCGACATCAGCCGGTTGTAGGCGCCCACGCCCCAGAAGAACAGCAGCGCCGCCCCGGCGACGCCGGCCCAACCCCAGATCGTCATGCCGCTGCCTTGTATTGCGCAAAGCCGCGTGCGCGCAGCTCGCAAGCCGGGCAGTGCCCGCAACCATGGCCCCAGTCATGCAGCACGCCGCGTTCGCCGAGGTAGCAGGTGTGGGTGTCCTCGACGATGAGCTTGACGAGGGCGTCGCCGCCGAGGCTCTCGGCCAGGCGCCAGGTGGCGGCCTTGTCGATGAACATCAGCGGGGTGTCCAGCGTCATCGGCGAATCCAGGCCCAGGCTGAGCGCCACCTGCATGGCCTTCATGGTGTTGTCGCGGCAATCCGGGTAGCCGGAGAAATCGGTCTCGCACATGCCGCCCACCAGTACCGACGCACCCCGGCGATAGGCCAGCGTCGCCGCAAAGGTCAGGAAGAGCAGGTTGCGGCCGGGGACAAAAGTGTTGGGCAGACCGTTGGCCTGCAGCTCGATGGCGCGCTTGCTGGTCAGGGCCGTATCGCTGATCTGGCCGAGCAGGGACAGGTCCAGCAGATGGTCGGCGCCGAGCTTGCCGGCCCAGGCCGGGAACTGCGCCGCGATTTGGGCGCGCACGGTGTTGCGGCAGTCCAGCTCGACGCGATGGCGCTGGCCATAGTCGAAGGCCAGGGTCTCGACCTCGGCGAAGCGGTCCAGGGCCCAGGCCAGACAGGTGGTGGAGTCCTGGCCGCCGGAGAAAAGCACCAGCGCTTTGCGGTTGTCGGTCATGGGCGGGATGCTAACTGGGTGGGGTTTGTGGTTTGTCCTGACAGGATGCTTTTGCCGGGGTCCTCATGACTCGCGTGCAGTGCCGCGGGAATCCGCCCCGCGAGGGCGGGTAACTTTTCTCTGACGCGCCAGAGCAAAGTCACCAAAAGAGGAGCGCTCAATGCAATCCGCACTCGAGCGGGGTCAAGCGCTCGCGTTGCTCGAACCGGGCCCCACCCCGAAGCGAACCGCTGCGCTCTCGCGTCTGACTTGTCACCGTCCGGACGTATCGCACCGGCGGACCGTCCGACGCGCGGCTGCACGCCGTGCTCACCAGAAACACAAATGCAGCGGCGCTCGGGCGACGCGGTATTTCCTGATGAGCCCGGCGTGCAGCCGGCGTTAACCGGCGCGAAGGGGCAATGGATGGTGCTCGTCAAAGGGACAGCAGCGAGAGCGCAGCGGGTCGCGTCTGGGCGCCATGCCGCTGGTCGTTTTCGCGCGCTGCTCATCGCGGCGTCGCGATCGTGTGCGGTTCAGGGCCTCTTCTTTGGTGACTTTCTTCTGACAACCCCGCAGAAGAAAGTTACCCGGTCGCCGGGACGGACTCCCGGCAATGCACCGAGCAGACACACGCTTCGCAAGAGCACCCTCTCAGCCCCTCACCTCACCCTGCCCCAACACCACCCACTTCATCGACGTCAGCCCCTCCAGCCCCACCGGCCCGCGGGCGTGGAATTTGTCGGTGGAGATGCCGATCTCGGCGCCCAGGCCGTACTCGAATCCGTCGGCAAAGCGCGTGCTGGCGTTGACCATGACGCTGGCCGAATCGACCTCGCGCAGGAAGCGCATGGCGTTCGGGTGATTCGTCGTCAGGATCGCATCCGTGTGATGCGAGCCATAGCGGTTGATGTGGGCAATGGCCTCGTCCAGCGAATCGACGACCTTGATGCTGATGATGGGCGCGAGGTATTCGGTGGACCAATCCTCTTCGGTCGCCGGCACGGCGCCGGGCACCAGGGCCAGCGTGCGCAGGCAGCCGCGCATCTCCACGCCCTTGGCCTTGAAGATGGCCGCGATGCGCGGCAGGAACGCCGGCGCCTGGGCCGCATGCACCAGCAGCGATTCGGTGGCATTGCAGGGGCTGTACTTCTGCGTCTTGGCGTTGTCGACGACCCTGAGCGCCTGCTCCAGATCGACCTCGGCGTCGACATAGCTGTGGCAGTTGCCGTCCAGGTGCTTGATGACGGGCACCTTGGCTTCGGCGCTGATGCGCTCGATCAGCCCCTTGCCGCCGCGCGGGATGATGACGTCCACCCATTGCGGCGAACTGATCAAGAGCCCGACGGCGGCGCGGTCCGTCGTGTTGACGAGTTGCACGGCCGCGCGCGGCAGGCCGGCCTCTTCGAGCGAAGCGCCAACGATCTCGGCCAAAGCAAGGTTGGAGTGGATGGCCTCAGAGCCGCCACGCAGGATGCAGGCGTTGCCGCTCTTGATGGCCAGCGACGCGGCCTCGATGGTCACGTTGGGACGGCTCTCGTAGATCATGCCGAACACGCCCAGCGGCACGCGCATCTGGCCGACGCTGATGCCGGTGGGGCGGCGCTTGACGCCGGTGATCTCGCCGATGGGGTCGGGCATGGCGGCAATCTGCTCGCAGCCTTCGGCCACCGTGGCCAGCGTCTTGGCATCGAGCTTGAGGCGGTCGCGCAGCGGGCCGCTGAGCTCGGACGCGCGCCCCAAGTCGCGGGCATTGGCCTCGGCGAGCACTGGGCCGGCCTCGCGCAGGCGGCGGGCCAGGGCCAACAGTGCGGTGTTCTTGGCGGCCGTCGGGGCGGCGGCCATGGCGGTGGCGGCGGCGCGGGCGGCGCGGCCGAGGTCGTCCATATAGGCGGGCAGGCTCATGTCCGCCATTTTCGTCGACGACCCTTGGCCTAGAGCTTCGTAAGGTCTGGCCCGCCCTCCGTGCCGAACCAAGCCTTGCTCAATGCCTGGCGAGCGCTCTTCTCGGCCGCCGCGTCGCCACGCTTCTTGTAGACCTCGGCCAGGGCCGCCAGCGCCCAGCCGTTGTTGCGCACGCGGGCGAGGGATTCCCGCAGGGCCTTCTCGGCCTCGTCCAGCCGCCCCTGGCGCAGGCGCACGGCGCCAAGGGACTGGCGCACCGGGTAGTACCAATAGGCCGGCTCGGTGTAAGCCAGGCCTTCCTCGATGGCGACGGCTTGCTCGAAGGCGGCAGCCGCACCGGCGAGGTCGCCCTGGGCATCGGCCAGGCGGGCCGTGGCAACCAACCGGGCCGTCTGCGTGATGGCCTGGGCCGGGATGCCCCAGGCGTCGAAGGGCTTGAAGTCGGCGCCCTTCTCCAGCGCCGCGATGGCTTCGATCTCGAGCCGGGCCGCGGCGGCGTCATGGCGAGCGGCCTGGGCCAGCGCTCTGGCGTAGTGGTACATGACGCGCACCAGCACCAGGTCGTCGGGCGGCGCAGCCAGCTTCAGGATGACGTCGGGCGCGCTGAACTGGGCGTGCGTCGTGTAGGGCGCGGCCTTGACGGGCTGCATGATGGGGAAGGCCTTGACGACGTCGACGGGCATGGCGGCGTCGAGCCGGGCTGCGGCGTCGATGGCCGTCTTGGCCGCGCCTCCCATCTGCGCCGACACCATCAGGAAGTGGATGTTGTGCGGGTAGTAGGCCGAGCGGTAGAGGGGGTCGGACGGCGAGGTCTTGAAATAGGCCTCGTCGACGGCGATGGCCTGCACATTGGCCTCCAGCGACTCGCGGTACAGGCCGACGCGGTAGTAGATGTGGGCCGGCATGTGCACGATGTGGCCGGCGCCAGGCATCTGCGCGGCCAGGCGGCGCGCGGGCTCCAGCGCGCGCTCCGGCCGCGTCGAGGCCTCCACGGCATGGATGTAGAGATGGATGGCGCCGGCATGGTTGGGGCGGCGCCTGAGCACGGTCTCCAGCGCGGCCACGATGTCGGCGGTGCGGCCCTTCGGCTTCGCGCCAGCGGCTTCCCAATAGTCCCAGGGCTGGGTGTCCATGGCCGCCTCGGCATACAGCACCTGCATCAGATCCTCGCCGGGGAACTGGGCCGCGACGCGCTTCATCGCGTCGGCATAGGCGGCGTCCAGCGGCGCGCGATCCTGCGGCGGCTCGGCCGCGTAGCGCTGCTGCAGGGCCTCGATGAGGACACGCTCGCGCGGCGGCAGCTTGTCCTTCAAATTGACGGCGCGCTGCAGCGCGGCCCAGGCGGGTGCGTTGGCCTCGGCCTGCATGGGCACATTGATGTTGGGGCCCAGCACCAGGGCTTCGCCCCAGAAGCACAGAGCACAGCCGGGGTCGAGCTTCTGCGCGGCCTGGAAGGCGCGCTGGGCCTCGGCGTGATTGAAGGCGAAGGCCAGGCGCAGACCCTGGTCGAAGTAGGCCTGCACCTTGGGCGAGGCATGCTCGAGCTTGAAGCTCATGCGGCCCAGGTCCTTGTAGACCGGCACGTCGCCCGGCGCGGCTTTCATGGGCGCGGGCTGGAAGGGCGCCGTCTCGGTCTTGGGCGTGGTGGCGGCTGCCGCCAGCAGGGCTTGCAGCAGCACGGGCTGGCCAGATGCCGTTGGCGCGCAGACGCCACCGGGCGCGCTCAGCAGCGGGTCGAAGCCCGCAGCCGTTTCCGCACTGCTGGCGAGGGCCCCGAGGCCCACGGCCATGAGTGCCTGCAGCAGGCGGGTGATGGGCGGTTGACGTAGACGCATGCGGCCTCCAGCCCAGGCAAGGGCCCGGAGGGGCATGCTGGCACCGGCGGGGCCGGCGCGCAATCCGCAATCCGTATTCCGGCTAGGGCTGGGGCTTGCCCTCAGCGTCACGAATCTCGGCCTTGCGGCCGATGGCCTGCAGCTGCGGCACGATCTTGGCCTTGTCGCCCACCGCCACGACGATGAGTTGGGCCGGGTCGAGATGCTGCTGCGCGGCCTTCAGCGCCGTGGCGGCGGTCACGGCGCCGTACTTCCTGGGCAGGTCGGTGATGGCGTTCAGCGGCTGGCCCGCCGACCAGTTGCCCGCATAGCCGGAGACGACGGCGAGGTTGGTATCGAACAGGCCCGGCAGCGACAGCAGCTGGGCATTGCGCACGCGGTTCAGCTCGGCCGCGCCCATGGGCTTGGCGCGCATGGCCACGATCTCCTTCCACATGTCGACCAGGGCCGGGCCCGTCACGTCGGTGCGCACGCTGCCGCGGATGCCGAACTGGCCACGCTCGCGGCCCATGGTGTAGCCCGAGCCGACGCCATAGGTGTAGCCCTTGACCTCGCGCAGCTGGTTGTTGATGCGCGACGTGAAGAGGCCGCCCAGGGCCGCGTTCATGACCTTGATCGCGGCGGCATCGGGTGTGGCGGCGAAGGGGCCGGGCGAGACGACGGCCAGGGCCGTCTGCGGCGCACCGGGCTTGTCGACGACGACGGTACGCGCCGCCACCGGCTTGGCCGCCGGCAGGGGCGCCGCGGGCGCGGCCTCGCCGCTCGGCTTCCAGGCGCCGAACAGCGGCTCGACGAGGGCGCGCAACTCGGCCTCACTCAGGTCGCCGGCGACGACGAGAGCCGCACGCTCGGGGCGGTAGTGGCCCTGCCAGAAGCCTCGCAGCGCGGCCGCGTCGATGGCCTTGATGCTGGCCTCGGTGCCCAGCGCATTGGGGCTTAGCGGGTGGCCCTCGCCATAGACGACGCGGTTGCCGACGGCATTGGCGAGCAGCGGCGCCTGCTCGCGCGTCTGCGCCAGCGCGGCCAGCCGCTCGGCCTTCTGGCGCTCGATCTCGGGCGCGGCAAAGGCGGGGTTGAGCACAAGGTCGGCCAGCAGGGCCAAGCCCTCCTTGGCGCCGGCCTTGAGGCCCGAGAAATCGATGCGGGCCTCTTCGCTGCCGGCCTGGGCGTTCAGCGTGGCGCCCAGGGCGGCCACGCTTTCGGCGATCTGCTGGGCGCTGCGCGTCGTCGTGCCTTCGGGCAACATGGCCGCGGTGAAGCCGGCGAGGCCGGGCTTGTCCGCCGGGTTGGCGCCCTGGCCGGCGCGCACCGCCAGGCTGGCACTGACCAGCGGCAGCCCGGGCTTGGAGGAATAGATGACGGTCAACCCGTTGGCCAGCGTGAAGCTCTGCGCGGCCGGGAGCGTCAGCGCCTTGGCCTTGGCGGCACCGGGCGGCTTGTTGCGCCAGGGCTCCAGGGCGTTCAGCGATTCGCGCTCGCCCTTGGCGACCTTGGTGGGCGCGGGCGGCGTGGCCACCTCGGGCGGCAGCACCTGCTCGCCCGGCTGGGCCTGCACGACGACACGACGGTCCTTCTTCAACCACTGCGCGACGGTGGCGCTGACGGCGGCCGGCGTCGTGGCGGCATAACGCGCCAGGTCCTTGCCGACGAAACCGGGGTCGCCGGCCATCTGGTTGTAGTGGTTGACCAGGTCGGCCAGCGACGTGACCTTCTCCATGCGCTGCAGCAGCTGGGTCTGGATGGTGGCGCGGGCCTGGCCCAGTTCGGCCTCTGTTGGCGGCGTGGTGGCCAGCTTGGCGATCTCGGCATCGACCAGCTTCTCGATGTCGTCCAGCGACGCACCGGGGCGGGCGACGATCTCGATGTTGAAGAGCGAGCTCAGCGACTGCGAGTCCTGGCCCACCTGCACGCTCTGCGCGAGCTGCTTGTCGCGCACCAGCAGGCCGTAGAGGCGGCTGGCATTGCCGCCGCCCAGCACATGGGCGGCCACGTCCAGCTCGGCGTCGCCGGCGGCGAACATCGACGGCGTGTGCCAGGCCAGGTTCAGGCGCGACAGCTCGATGCGGTCGGTCACGACGAGGCGGCGCTCCTTGTTGATCTCGGGCATGGCAACCTTCACCTCCGGCACCTTGGCACCGGCCTTCAGCGAGCCGAAGTACTTCTGCACCAGGGCCTTGGCCTGCGCGGGGTCGAAGTCGCCGGCCAGCACCAGCGTCGCGTTGTTGGGGCGGTAGTAGGTGCGGGCGAAGTCCTTCACGTCCTTGAGCTGGATGCCCTGGATGTCGGCATGCGAGCCGATGACGGCGGCGCGGTAGGGGTGGCCGGCGGGGTAGAGGGCCTGGTACATCGCCTCCTCGACGATGCCATAGGGCCGGTTCTCGAAGCTCTGGCGGCGCTCGTTGCGCACCACGTCCTGCTGGTTGGCCAGCGACACCGAATCGACCTCGTCGATCATGTAGCCCAGCATGTCGGACTTCAGCCAGAGGCCGAGCTCGAGCTGGTTGGACGGCAGCGTGAAGAAGTAGTTGGTGCGGTCGAAGTTGGTCGAGCCATTGCTGTCGGTGCCGCCGGCGGCGTCGACGAATTTGTCGAACTCGCCGCGCGGGATGTGCTTGCTGCCGGCAAACATCAGGTGCTCGAACAGGTGGGCGAAGCCGGTCTGGCCATTCGCCTCATTGCGCGGGCCGGCGTGCACCCACAGGTTGAAGGCCACCAGCGGCAGGCGGTGGTCCTCGACGAAGATGACCTCGAAGCCATTGGCCAGCGTCAGCTTCTCCTGGCGCACGGCGAGCTGGCCGGCCTCGATGCTGACGGCGCCCAGCGGTGCCGCTTCAATGGGCAGGGCGGCCGAGAGCGCACCGGCCAGGGTCAGCAATGCCACGAGACGGCGGGGAGCGGGAGCTTTCATTCGTTGGTTCTCTCGGACACGATCAGGTGAATTGGGCTTGCGCGACACACCACGCGACAAGTGCGGTAAGTCAGTTGGCAGCGATCCTGCAGACGACCCGACGTATTTGGGCCGAGCGCTGGGCCGCTCCCGAGCCGGCCCGTCTGGCGATGTGCTTGCGGCTCAATGCCGCAAGCATCGCCGTCCCCTCGGGGGACCGACCAGGCGCGCCTGCGTTCAGCGGCGCGGGACTGGGCGAGGGGCACTTCATTGTTACCAAGGCGACAACCATGCCAGCAAGGCCAGCCACAGCGGCGCCGTGGCGACGTAAAGAACGGTGGAGAGGACGGTGGCGGCCGTGACCTCGGGCTCCATGGTGCGGTAGCGCTGCGCGAAGATCAGCGCGTTGGAGCCGGTCGGCAGGGCGGCCAGCATGACGATGACGGCCAGCGGCATGCCGTTCAGGCCCAGGCCCCAATGCGCGACGCTGAGGACGACGGCCGGGATCAGCAGCAGCTTGGCCGTCACCAGGCCGGAGAGGCCGTGCCAGGACTTGGGCCAGCCGTAATAGGCCAGCGACATGCCGATCAGCGTCAGGCACAGCGGCACGACGGCCGTGCCGAGGTTCTGCAGCACCTCGTCCAGCACGGCAGGGATGGGCCAGCCGGTGACGTGCCAGGCAAGGCCCGCCAGCACCGGCAGCACGACGGGATGGATGACGGTGTTGCGCACCGTCTGGGCCAGCGTCGAGCGGAAGCTGCGCGAATCGCGCCCGCGGGCCACGTCCAGCTCGACCAAGGCCGTCAGCAGCGTCAGGATGGTCAGCGAATGCAGGCTGACGACGGCGATGTGGATGGCCAGGCCACGCTCGCCGAACACGCCGGCCGCCACCGGCACCCCCACCTGCAGCGTGTTGCCAAAGCCGGCCGTGATGGCCTTGACGCTGGGCGCCGTCACCGCCTCGCCGGGCTTGCGGCGCCAGCGTTCGAACAGATAGATCAGCGTGACGACGACCAGCACCGGCACGAAGAAGGCGAACAGAAAGGCCCAGGGCAGCGTCGCCGTGTCCAGCCGCGCCGTGGTGCGGAACAGCAGCGCCGGCACGAAGATGTAGAAGGCCGCATTGGCCAGCACGCGCGCCGGATCGCTGTCACTGCCGGCCTCGCCGCCGCCCAGCCAGCGCATGCGGCCGACAGCCCAGCCGATGGCAACAGCGACCAATATCGCCAACAGCTTGAACGCAATCGCCCAGGTCATATCAGGCCCCTCGCCCAGTCACGTCGCGCTGAACGCGGCCGTGTCTGGTCGGTCCCCCGAGGGGACGGCGATGCTTGACGGATCGACCGTCAAGCACATCGCCAAGGCGGGCCGGCTCGGGAGCGGCCCAGCGCTCGGCCCGAAAGGCATCAGAAAACGTCATGCCAATGGCAGGCGCAGTTCGAACACAAAGCTGCTGCCCTGCCCCGCCGTGCTCTGCACCAGGATCTGGCTGCCCATCAGGCGCACCAGCTGCTGGCTGATGGACAGGCCCAGGCCGGTGCCGCCGAGATGGCGCGAGGCGTCGGACACCTGCTCGAAGGCCTGGAAGAGGCGCGCCTGCTGGGCCGGCGTCATGCCGATGCCGCTGTCGCTGACCTCGAAGCGCAGGCGCGTGTGCGTGGCATCGAGTTCGACGACGCGGGCGGCGAGCTGCACGCTGCCGCTGTCGGTGAACTTGACGGCGTTGGACAGCAGGTTGAGCAGCACCTGGCGCAGGCGCTGCCCGTCGGCCACGACCGTGGTCGGCAGCCGGGTGTCGATGTCCACGCCGAAGCCCAGGCCCTTCTGCTCGGCGCGCAGGCGCACGCTGTCGCAGGCCATGTCGACGAGGGCGCGCAGGTCCACCGGTCCGGCTTTCAGCGACACCTTGCCGGCCTCGATGCTGGCCATGTCCAGCACGTCGTTGATGAGCTCCAGCAGGTGCAGGCCGGAGTCGCGCATCAGCTGCAGCTTGGCCTGCTGGCCGGCGGGGATGGCGGCGTCCATCTGCATCAGCTGCGTGAAGCCCAGGATGGCGTTCAGCGGTGTGCGGAACTCGTGGCTCATCGTCGCCAGGAAGCGGCCCTTGGCCTGGTTGGCGGCCTCGGCGCGCAGCTTGGACTCGCTGAGCTCGGCGGTGCGCTCGTTGACGAGTTCCTCGAGATGGTCGCGATGGCGGGTCAGCTCGGCCTCGGCCTGGCGGCGCAGCGAGATGTCGCTGACCATGCCTTCGATGCGGCGCTGGCCGCCCTCCCCTTCGGCTGCGACCCAGTGCGCGTTCAGCTCGACCCACAGCGGCTTGCCGCCCGCGCCGCGCAGCTGCAGCTGGCATTGCTGGATCTTGCCCTGCTCGTTCATGACGACGGCCACGCGCTCCATCTCGTGGCGGTCGATGCCGGTCAGCTCGCGCAGCCGCCGGCCCACCGGGCTTTGTGAGCCCAGGCCCAGCATCTGCGTGAAGGCGCGGTTCATGCTGAGCACGCGGCCGTCGGCATCGGCCTGGAAGACGCCCTCGGTGGCGTTCTCGAACAGGCTGCGGTAGCGCGCCTCGCTGGCGCGCAGGCCCTCGGAGCTGAGCTGCACCTGGTCGGCCGCACTGCGCAGCTTCAGGCTCATGGCGTTGAAACGCATCGTCAGCTCGCCGATCTCGTCGCCGCGCTCGACCATCTCCTGGGCCCCCAGGTCGCCCTTGGCGACGCGCTGTGCCAGGCCGCCCAGCCTCAGCACAGGCCGGCGCACCAGCCAGTGCACCAGCAGTGAGCTGGCGATGACGATGCCGACGACGACGACGGCGAGCAGTTCGACGACGAAGAGGCGGGTGCGGCGGATCTGGTCATCGACCAGATCGCGCGTGAAGGTGAGGACAGCCGACGCCACCTGGGTGCCTGCCGTGTCGGCCGCGGGCTGGTAGGTGACGGCGAACTCGCGCTTGAGCGGCCCGCTGGCCGGCACGTCGCGACTGCGCTTGGCCAGGCCACCGCGCAGGCCCAGGCCCTTGAGCTCGATGGCGTGCACCTCGGGATCGGCCATGACGGCGTCGAGCAGGTTCTCGATGGCGACGTGGTCGAGGTTCCAGATCGGCCCCGCGAAGCCGCGCTCGATGAGGCCGGCCATGCGCGCCTCGCGCTGGCGCAACGAGGCCATCAGCTCGTCTTCCTCGTGCGTCGTCCAGTACCAACCGACCGCCAGCACCAGCAGGCTCGCGACCAGCGCAATGCCGGCCGTCAGGCGCGTCTGTATGCCGATGCTGATCGGTGTCAACGCCATCCCTGCCCTCCTTGTCAGGCCTATTCAGCGAGCATAAGTCCAGTCGACGGCCCCGCCGGGCGCGGCGGGGTGCGCTCGCAACAGTGGGCTCAGGCCTTGGCCGCCGCCTTCTTGGCCGGGGTCTTCTTGGCAGCCGGCGCCTTGGCCGCGCGCGGCTCGAACTCGAAGACGACCTTGCCTTCCTTCTTGTCGTAGGCCAGGAAGGCCTTGAACTTGCGCCGCGTCTTGTTGGAGACGAAGTTCTCCAGCAGGTCGGTCTTGCCGTTGGCCAGCAGCTTGTGCACCTGGGCCGGCTCGATGGGCTGCGTCAGGATGACCTTGCCGGTCTTGAAGTCGCAGGTGACGTTGGCGCCGACCGAGTGCTCGCAGACGTAGTTGGCGCCATGCTCGTAGACATGACCCTGGCACTTGGGGCAGGCGCCCAGCGACGCCTGGCCGGAGAAGTCCACCGGCTCGCCGTCGTTCTCGGCCTTCTTGGCGTCTTCGCCGAAGTCGAACTCCAGCTTCCAGTTGGCGATCTCTTCGTCGTAGACCAGCGCCAGCTCGGCCGTGAAGGGCCAGCCCGCCTTGGAGCGGAATCCCTCCAGGGGACCGATCTTCTTGTTGGCCAGGAAGGCCTCGACCTCGGCCAGCTCGAAGCTGCGGCCGCCCGGGATCTTGCCGATGGAGAAGCCGCAGGCGTCGTCGCCGCTGCCGCTCTTGCCCGTGCAGGTGAAGCGGCGGTAGTTCTCCTTCACGATGCCGCCGCACTTGGGGCAAGGCGTCTTCAGCGTCGCGTAGTCGCCGGGGATGGTGTCGCGGTCATAGCCCTTGGCCTTGGCGACCATCTTCTCGGTCATGGCCGCGATCTCGGCCATGAAGACCTCGCGCTTGAGGCGGCCCTTCTCCATTTCCGAGAGCTTGAACTCCCAGTCACCGGTCAGTTCGGGCCGGGTCAGGTCTTCCACGTCCAGGCCGCGCAGCAGCGTCATCAGCTGGAAGGCCTTGGCCGTCGGGATCAGCTCGCGGCCCTCGCGCAGCATGTATTTCTCGCTGATCAGGCCTTCGATCGTGGCCGCGCGCGTGGCCGGCGTGCCCAGGCCCTTCTCGGCCATGGCCTCGCGCAGTTCGTCGTCGTCGATGAGCTTGCCGGCGCCTTCCATGGCCGACAGCAGCGTCGCTTCCGTGTAGCGCGCCGGCGGCTTGGTCTGCAGCGCCTTCACGTCSACGCTCTCGGTGCGCACGACTTCATTCGGCTGCACCGGCACGAGATTGGCGTCCTCGTCGTCGACGTCCTTGCCGTAGACGGCCAGCCAGCCCGGCTTGACCAGCACCTTGCCATTGGTCTGGAAGTGATGCTTGTCGTCGATTTTGCTGATGCGCGTCGTGACCAGGAACTCGGCCGGCGGGAAGAACACCGCCAGGAAGCGCTTGACGACCATGTCGTAGAGCTTGGCCTCGATCTCGGTCAGCGCCTTGGGCGCCTGCAGCGTCGGGATGATGGCGAAGTGATCCGACACCTTGGCGTTGTCGAAGACCTTCTTGGTCGGCTTGATATAGCCTTCCTTCAGCGACTTGGCAGCGTGCTGGGACAGCAGGGCCAGCGGGCCGGGCAGATCCTCGGTCGCCAGCATCTTGGCGGTGTCCTTGGCCACGGCCACATAGTCCTCGGGCAGGAAGCGCGAGTCCGTCCGCGGGTAGGTCAGCACCTTGTGCTTCTCGTACAGCGCCTGGGCGATGGACAGCGTCGTCTTGGCCGAGAAGCCGAAGCGCGAGTTGGCCTCGCGCTGCAGCGTCGTCAGGTCGTAGAGGCCGCCGCAGCTGGTCGTGCTGGGCTTGCTTTCCTCGCTGACGACGGCGGGCTTGCCCAGCACGGCCTTGGCGATCTCGTCGGCTTCGGCCTGGGTCCAGAGGCGGTCCGAACGACGCTCGGCGTCGTCGTTCTTCTTCCAGGCGGGGTCGAACCACTTGCCTTCGTACTGGCCGGCCTGGGCGTCGAAGTTGGCGCGCAGCTCCCAGTAGTCGCGGGCGACGTGCTTGCGGATCTTCTCCTCACGCTCGACGACGACCGACAGCGTCGGCGTCTGCACGCGGCCCACCGTGGTCAGGAAGAAACCGCCGTCACGCGAATTGAAGGCCGTCATGGCTCGCGTGCCGTTGATGCCCACCAGCCAGTCGGCCTCGGAGCGGCAGCGCGCGGCGTCGGCCAGCGGCAGCATCTGCGCGTCGCTGCGCAGCTTCTCGAAGCCTTCGCGGATGGCCGCCGGCGTCATGGACTGCAGCCACAGCCGCTCGATGGGCTTGTTCAGCTTGCCCTTGGCCGGTTGGGCGTACTGCTCGATGAGGCGGAAGATCAGCTCGCCCTCGCGGCCCGCGTCGCAAGCATTGATCAGCGCCGTCACGTCCTTGCGGCGGATCAGCTTGGCCAGGGCATTGAGCCGGCCCTTGTTCTTGTCGATGGGGTTGAGGTCGAAGTGCGGCGGGATGACGGGGAGGTTGTTGAAGCTCCACTTGCCACGCTTGACGTCGAACTCCTCGGGCGCCGCGATCTCCACCAGGTGGCCCACGGCCGAGCTGACGACGTACTGCTCGTTCTCGAAGTGGTCGTCGTGCTTGTCGAACTTGCCAGCCACGGGCGTCAGCGCGCGGACGATGTCCTGCGCGACGGAGGGCTTCTCGGCAATGATCAGAGTCTTGCTCATCGGTCTTTCTCTAGCACCTGTGCACACGGCGGGGGACTCGAAATCCCCTGCCTACAATCCGGGCCTCGCGCGCACCTACGCACGCGCGCACCCATGAAATCACCGTACCACAGCGCCGATGACCGCTAAAACCCCACGCCGCAAGATCGAAGTCCGTGATTCCGGCGTGCATGGCCGCGGGGTCTATGCCGTGGCGCCCATCAAGGCGGGCACGCGCATCATCGAGTACACCGGCGAGCGCATCACCTGGGAGCAGGCGGTGGAGCGCCACCCCCACGACCCGGCCCAGCCCAACCACACCTTCTACTTCCACCTCGACGGCGGCCTCGTCATCGACGCGCTGATCGGCGGCAACAACGCGCGCTGGATCAACCACGCCTGCGAACCCAACTGCGAGGCCGACGAGGTCGACGGCCGCGTCTTCATCCAGGCCCTGCGCGACCTGGCACCGGGCGAGGAACTGTTCTACGACTACGGCCTGGTGCTGGAAGACCGCCACACCGCCAAGGTCAAGAAGCAGTTCGCCTGCTGGTGCGGCGCGCTGACCTGCCGCGGCACCATGCTGGCGCCCAAGACCCGGAAATCGGGGCGCTGAGCCGATGGAGCGGCGCCATCTCGCCGAATGCGGCTCGACCAACACCGAGGCGCTGGCCCATCTGCGTGACGGCGGCGGGCCGGTGATCGTCTCGGCCGACCGCCAGACCGCCGGCCGCGGTCGCATGGGCCGGGCCTGGCTGAGTGACGACGCGGCGCTGACCTTCTCCATCGCGCTGTCGCTGCCGGCAGCGCTCGACCTCTCGGGCCTGTCGCTGGCCGTCGGCTGCACCGTGGCCGATGTACTGGACCCGCAGGGCGAGCGCATCCGCCTCAAGTGGCCCAACGACCTCTTCCTGGACGGCGCCAAGCTCGGCGGCATCCTCATCGAGACCGTGCCTTTGGCCGGTGAACGCCGCGGTGTCGTCATCGGCATCGGCCTGAACCTGAAGCCGCTGCCGCCCGAGGCCGACCGCCGCGACTTTGCAAGCGGCCATGCCGCGCTGCGGACCCTGGACCCGCAGGCCAGCGCCGCGGCGACACTGGACCGCCTGGCCCCGGCCCTGCAGGCCCTGCTGGCCGACTTCGAAACCCTGGGCTTTGCGCCCTGGCAACCCGCCTTCACGCACCGCGACCTGGCCATGGGCCGGCGCGTGCGCGTCGGCGAGCAAACCGGCGTTGCCTGCGGTGTCAACGAGCGCGGCGAGCTGCTGCTGGAAACCGCCGCCGGCCTCTTGACCTGCAGCGGTGGTGAACTGAGCCTGAGACTGGAGACCAGCCTGTGATGCGCATCGTCGTGGTTGTGCTGCTGGCGGTGAACGCCCTCTTCTTCGTCTGGTCACGCGGTTGGCTGGACGCCGTCAGCGGCCTGCCGGCCGAAGGCGGCCGCGAGCCGCAGCGTGTCGCGGCCCAGCAGCATCCCGAACGCATCCAGCCGCTGGCCGCCAGCGCGGCCGTCGCGGCGGCCCAGCGCAGCTGCCTGGAACTGGGCCCGCTCGAGGGCGATGCGGCCCTGGCCGCAGCGCAAGCCGCGCTGAAGGCCACTGGCGCCGAGACCCAGGTGCGCAGCAGCGAGCAGCCGGGCGTGTGGGTGGTGGCGACGATCAAGCTTGCCGACCCCGAGTTCCGCGCCCGCAAGGAAGCCACCTACAAGGGGCTGCGCATCAACTTCGAGCCGCTGGAAGGCCTGCCCGCCGAGCAGCCGGCCTTCGTGCTGAGCAAGCACGCCAGCCAGGCCGAGGCGGCGGCCCAGGCCGAGAACTTCGACAAGCGTGGCCTCAAGGGCCTGCGCGTGCTGGCGCTGAAGGCGGCGACGAGCCGCCACACGCTGGTCATTGCCCAGGCAGACGGCCTGCTGGCGGCCAGGCTCAAGGCCTCCAAGGACGCGGCGCTGGGCGCCGGCTTCAAGGCCTGCAGCGCGGCGCCCGCCGCGCCCGCGTCAGCGGCCAGCAGCTGAGCGCCGCAGCGCCAACGCCGCGAGCAGCAGACCGGCCAGCCAGGCCGCGCTCGCCGCACCGCCGCCACCGCCACCGCTGGTAGCCGGCGGCGTCACCACCGGCGCCGCCGCGACGCTGATCGTCGCCGACTGGCTGTAGACGGCACCGGTGTTGTCGGTCACATCGGCGCGCACGGTGAAATTGCCGGCTGCCGTGGGCGTGATCGTCGCCGTGGCCGTGCTGGCGCCCGAGGCAAAGGCGGTCACGATGCCGCCCCCGTCCACCAGAACCCAGGTCGTCGACGCGACCGTGCGTCCCGTCGGCAGGCCGGCCGCGGCGGTCAGCGTCAGCGTCTGGCCGGCGGTCAGGCCGCTGGCGGGGCTCTGGGTGATGGTGACCACGCCGGCGCCGTTCAGGGCGGCCGCAGCGGCAACGGCCGCGGCGGCGTCCACCATGCCGGCGCCACAGGTCGACGTCGTGCAATAGCACTCGTCCTGCACGGTGGAACTCGGTGCCTTGCACACGGGCGGATTGCCATCGGCGGCGCTGCCACCGCCCGTCGTCGGGAAGGCGCGTGCCGTGCTCCTGAGGATCTGCGTCGCCTCGGCCGAGGTCAAGGTGGGTCGCACCGAGGCCATCAGGCCGACGATGCCGCTGACGATGGGCGCCGAGAAGCTGGTACCCACCGAGGCGCCATTGCCGGTGTAGACGTCGCTGCTGGCCACCGGCGCCGTCGTGCCGGCATTGGTCGTGCTGACCATGGGGTAGAGACAGGCCTGGTTGCTGCCGGTGTTGATGCAGTTGCCACCGGGCGCGGCGACGGTCACCTCAGTGCCCAGGCTGGAGAAGCCGACCTTGGTGCCGACGTGGCGCAGCGCCGCCACCGTGATGACGCCGGGACAGTTGCCGGGCGACCCGACGGCCTGGCCCTCGGAGTTGCCCGCCGCGATGACGATGGTGGCGCCGGCGGCGTTGACCGCCGTGATGGTGTCCCGGTAAAGGGTGCTGCAACTGCCGCTGCCCCCCAGGCTGAGGTTGAGCACCTTGGCCTTGTTCGCGTTGGCCGGCAGCCCCGGCACGGCAATGCCGACAGCCCACTTCATGCCGGCCATGATGTCGCTGTCATAGCCGCCGCATTTGCCGAGCACGCGGATGGGCATGATCTTCAGCCCCCAGCCGACGCCGGCCATGCCCAGCCCGTTGTTGCTGCCGGCGGCGATCAGGCCGGACACGCGGGTGCCGTGCCAGGAACTGTTGCCGATGTCGCTGCTGTCGCAACCGCTGCCCAGGGCGCCGCCGTTGATGTCGGCCTGGCTGACCCAGTCACCCGGGTCGGAGGGGTCGGTGTCGGGGCCGGTGCCGTCGTTGGCGATGGCCACCGATTGGGAACTGCTGCCGGCGCCGAAGCCGATCATGTCGTAGCCGGCGACGAACTGACCCACGAGGTCGGGGTGGTCCATGCGCACGCCGGTGTCCAGCACGGCGACTATTGTTGTGGCCGTGCCGGTCGTGGTGTCCCAGGCGGCCGGCGCGTTGATGCTGGAGACAACCTGGCCCGGCGTAGCGCTGGGCTTCTTCAGATACCACTGGTCGATGGTGCGGGCCTGGATGCCGCCGACCGTGGATTCCGGGTTCACGTCCGCGCCGCCGAACAGCGGGTCATTGGGCAGGCGCGCGTGCTTGCGGCGCTGGTCCACCGCCACCAGTTCCACTTCACCGTCCGCCGCCAGCTTCTTGGCGAGCTGGGCACCCGTCATGCCGCGGGCGATGACCACTTGCGTGCGTTCGTCCAGGCTGATGCCGGCGGCCAGCCGGTGGCCGGTGCGCAGGCCCAGGGCCGTCGCCCGCGTCTGTGCGATCTCGCGCGCCTCGGCCCGCGTGGCCCGCAACGCCATGGCCTTGGCCCGCACGCTGTCGGCCTGGGGCTTGAAGCGAACGATGACGCGGGCTTCGGTGTCCGCCGTCTGCGCCAGGACGGGGGTGGCCAGCACGGCCAAGGTGGCAAGCAGCAGCGGACGCAGGGACTTCATGAGGCGAGCTCGAACGGGGCGGGCAACCAGTTTATGTGTCCGTCATGGACAAGATCGCAAACAAATGTGCCGCGCAAGAAAGCAGAAAGCCCCGCCGGAGCGGGGCTTTCATCAAGTCTGAACAGCGAAAGATCAGCCGTTCACGACGCGGACCATTTCCAGGACCTTGTTCGAATAGCCCCACTCGTTGTCGTACCAGGACACCAGCTTGACGAAGGTGCTGTCCAGCGCGATGCCGGCTTCGGCGTCGAAGATGGAGGTGCGGGCGTCACCGCGGAAGTCGGTCGCGACGACCTTGTCTTCCGTGTAACCCAGCACGCCCTTCAGTGCGCCCTGGCTCTGGGCCTTGAACTCGGCGCAGATCTCGGCGTAGGTCGCTTCGCTGTTCAGCTCGACGGTCAGGTCGACGACCGACACGTCGCTGGTGGGCACGCGGAAGGCCATGCCGGTCAGCTTCTTGTTCAGCTCGGGGATGACCTTGCCAACGGCCTTGGCGGCGCCGGTGCTGCTCGGGATGATGTTCTCGAGGATGCCGCGGCCGCCGCGCCAGTCCTTGTTGCTCGGGCCGTCAACGGTCTTCTGCGTGGCGGTGGCGGCGTGCACGGTGGTCATCAGGCCGCGCTTGATGCCCCACTTGTCGTTCAGCACCTTGGCCAGCGGGGCCAGGCAGTTGGTCGTGCAGGAGGCGTTGGAGATGATGGCTTCGCCGGCGTACTTGGTGTGGTTCACACCGAAGACGAACATCGGGGTTTCATCCTTGGAGGGGGCCGAGAAGATGACCTTCTTGGCGCCCGCGGCCAGGTGCTTCTCGCCGCCGGCCTTGTCCAGGAAGATGCCGGTGGCTTCGATGACGATGTCGGCGCCGGCCTCGGCCCACTTCAGCTCGGAGGGGTCCTTGACGGCCGTCAGGCGGATGGGCTTGCCGTTGACGATGAGGGTGTTGCCGTCAACCGAAACCTCGCCGTCGAAGCGGCCATGCACCGAGTCGTACTTCAGCATGTAGGCCAGGTAGTCGGGCTCGAGCAGGTCGTTGATCGCGACGACCTCGATGTCCTTGAAATTCGCCACGGCGGCACGGAAAACCATGCGCCCGATGCGGCCGAAGCCGTTGATGCCGATCTTGATGGTCATGCGAGAGTCTCCAGAGGATAAGAATTCTGTGCGGGCGCGATTCTCGGCGATTCGCGGTACGGGGTGGTTTCAGCGTGATTTCAGCCGGCGCCGGCCGCGCCACCGCCTTGCAGGTCGAGAGTGCCGCAGGGCACGTCGATCTGCAACTGGCTGCCGAACAGGTCGTTGGCCATGTCGTCCGACTTGAAATCGAACTGCAGGGCCTGCAACCAGCTCAGGAAACCCATCTTGTTGGGATCCACCGGGCCAGGCACGGTGGCCTTGTTGGGATATCCGCCGTCGCCAAAAACAAAGTTCACCTTGAACGGGCACGCCATGGTTTTCAGGTCGAAATGCGCGGTCAACTTGCCCGGCTCCCGCGTCATGGCAAGGAATTCCTGCAACGGGAAACGCTCGCGCTTGAAGCCGAAGCGCTTCTTGTTGTCGGGGTACATGCTGAATCGCTGCTCGATGGTCCGCGGCTTGTCCTGCGCGCCGCGGCAGGGCATGCGGTACTCGATCACCCAGTCACGTACGGCCTGCTCAAAGCGGGTCGAGGCCTTGGCGTAGACGAATTTCACTTCAGGCGCCTGCTGCGCGTCGCCCTTGAAGGTGATTTCGGCTACCAGGTGCTCGGCCTCGGGGCGGCCGATCGCGGCGCCCATGCGGTAGTCGAGTGCCCGCCGTGGCATCACGACGCACAGCGGCGCCCGGTCCTTGGCATCCGTCGGCATCGGCGTGGGATCCCGGTCGTTGTTCTGGAAGCTGAAATCCTGAACCGCCGTGACCACCCCATCCTCGGGCGTCAGGCAGGGCAGGCGGTAGCGCGCCACATACTCAAAGACCTGATCCTGCATGTCTTCGCGCGCCGAGTTGAACAGCACCTCGACAACGGGTTTGGCGTCTGGCTTGCTGAACTTCATCAACACCCGCATGGCACCGTATTCGCGATCCAGCTTGTTGCGCACCGGATAGCGCGGCGCACTGGCCGGCTTGGCGAGGCAGCCCAGGCGCTGCGCCTCGCTGCGGATCGGCACCTCGGTTTGCGCCGACGCGCCCAATGAACACGCGCCGAGCAGCCCGGCGGCGAGAAGTCTGCGCATCGAATCCCCCTGATTTTTTGATGCAGGCGGTTTGTAGCGCAGGTTCGGTGCTGGCCGCTGCCCGTCCGGCACCAGAAATCAGTGACGCCGAACCGGGCAACCGATGTGACCGCCGTGTCAGCCCGCGCCGCCCGCCCACAAGAAAAGGGCCGCAAGTGCGGCCCGGTACTTCCACATGCCTCACTCCCCGGCCGCATGCGGCCTGGAGCGGGCTGCGGCATCACTTCTTCTTCAAGACCGCTTTGACGGTGGCGGCGACGTTCTCGGGCGTGAAGCCGAAGTGCTTGAACAGCACGCCGGCCGGAGCAGACTCGCCGAAGGTGTCGATGCCGACGACGGCGTCGACACCGTACTTCCACCAGAAATCGCTGACGCCCATCTCGACGGCCACGCGCGGCAGGCCCTTGGGCAGCACGCTCTTCTTGTAGTCCTTGTCCTGGCGGTCGAAGACGTTGGTCGACGGCATGGAGACGACGCGCACCTTGACGCCCTGTTCGGCCAGCAGGGCCTTGGCGGCCATGGCCAGCTGCACCTCGGAGCCGGTCGCGATGATGACGGCCTGGGCCTTGCCCTTGGCAGGCTCGGCCAGCACGTAGGCGCCCTTGGCGATCTCGTCGACGTTGGTCTTGGGCGAGTAGCTCAGGTTCTGGCGGCTCAGGGCCAGCAGGCTGGGGCGCTGGGCGTTGCCGATGGCCATGGTCCAGGCGACGACGGTTTCGGTCGTGTCGGCCGGGCGCCAGACGTCCAGGCCCGGGATCAGGCGCAGCGAGGCGACATGCTCGACGGACTGGTGGGTCGGGCCGTCTTCACCCAGGCCGATGGAGTCGTGCGTCATCACGTGGATGACGCGGGTCTTCATCAGCGCGGCCATGCGGATGGCGTTGCGGCTGTAGTCGCTGAAGGTCAGGAAGGTGCCGCCATAGGGGATGAAGCCGCCGTGCAGCGCGACGCCGTTCATGATGGCGGCCATGCCGAATTCGCGCACGCCGTAGTTGATGTGGCGGCCGTTGTTGGGCTTGCCATCGGCCTCGAAACGCAGCGCCGGCGTGGACGAGGTGTTGGTCAGGTTGGAGCCGGTCAGGTCAGCGCTGCCGCCCAGCATTTCGGGCAGGGCCAGCGTGAAGGCTTCGAGGGCCAGTTGGCTGGCCTTGCGGCTGGCGACGGTCTGCGACTCGGCATGGGCCTTGACGACGGCGTCGACGGCGATCTGCGCGAAGTTGGCGGGCAGCACGCCGGCCATGCGGCGCTGGAACTCGGCGGCCAGCTCGGGGTGGGCTTCGGCATAGGCGTCGAAGCGCGTGTCCCACTCGGCCTCAATCTTGTCGCCACGCTCCTTGGCGTCCCAGGCCGCATAGACCTCGGCCGGCACGGAGAAGGGCTCGTGCTCCCAGGCAAGGGCCTCGCGGGTCAGCTTGATCTCTTCCGCACCCAGCGGCTCGCCATGGGCCTTGGCCGTGTTGGCGCGGTTGGGCGAACCCTTGCCGATGGCCGTCTTGGCGATGATCAGCGTCGGCTTGTCGGTGCTCTCCTTGGCCTTGCCGATGGCGTCGTCGAGGGCGTCGACCTCATGACCGTCCACCGGGCCGATGACGTGCCAGCCATAGGCCTGGAAGCGCTTGGCCGTGTCGTCGGCGAACCAGGGCGCGACCTGGCCATCGATGCTGATGCCGTTGTCGTCGTAGATGGCGATCAGCTTGTTCAGCTTCCAGGCGCCAGCCAGCGAGGCGGCCTCGTGGCTGATGCCTTCCATCAGGCAGCCGTCGCCCAGGAAGACATAGGTGTGGTGATCGACGATCTCGTGGCCTTCGCGGTTGAAGTCACGTGCCAGCAGCTTCTCGGCCAGCGCCAGGCCGACGGCGTTGGTCACGCCCTGGCCCAGCGGGCCGGTCGTCGTCTCGATGCCGGGGGTGACGCCCACTTCGGGGTGGCCCGGCGTCTTGCTGTGCATCTGGCGGAAGTTGCGCAGCTCGGCTATGGGCAGGTCATAGCCCGTCAGGTGCAGCAGTGCATAGATCAGCATCGAGCCGTGGCCGTTGGACAGCACGAAACGGTCGCGGTTGGCCCAGTGCGGGTTGGCCGGGTTGTGCTGCAGATGGTGGCCCCACAGCGCGACGGCGATGTCGGCCATGCCCATGGGCGCTCCGGGGTGGCCGGAGTTGGCCGCCTGCACCGCGTCCATCGCGAGGGCGCGGATCGCGTTGGCCATGAGGGTGGGGGAGGCGGTCGATGCAGTCATGGCCGGGGCTTTCTTGGGCTGGAGGAGCAAAACCAGGGATTTTACGGGGGTGCCCTGGGTGGGCATTGCCGGGGCCTTGATCCAGCGCAACACCAGCCGCCCCGCGAAGCGCGACGCTTGGGGCATGTCTGCCTCGCCCATGCCCCTGGCGGTGCGCGTCATCCGCGCCGAGCACGACGCCCTGGCCGCGATGCTGCGCACCCTGCCCCTGCTGCTCGATGCCCAGAAGCGCGCGGGCGTACCGCCCGACTTCGCAGCGCTGCGGGCCATGCTGTTCTACGTCGACGAATTTCCGGAACGCTTGCATCACCAGAAGGAAAGCGAGCTGCTCTTCCCCAAGCTGCGCGCGCTGGCGCCCGAGCTGCGCGAGACGCTGGACGAGCTGGAGGTAGACCACGCCCAGGGCGAGCGCGCCATCCGCGAACTGCAGCACAGCCTGCTGGCCTGGGAGCAGATGGGCGACGGCCGGCGCGAGAAGTTCGAGCAGCAGCTGAAGGTCTACTCGGCACGCTATCTGCGCCACATGAAGCGCGAGGAGACGGCCATCCTGCCGCGGGCGGTGGCCCTGCTGTCCGCGGACGACTGGGCCGACCTCGACGAAGCCTTCGGCAGCCACCAGGACCCGCTGGCCCCGCGGGCCGGGCAGCCGGTGGACGAGGCCTATGCGCCGCTGCGGCAGCGCATCCTGGCGGTGTTGCCGGCGCCGTTCGGGTGGGGGCCGGCGCTGGGCGCTTAGAAGGCGGGATCGGGCAGACTGGCAGCGGCCGCCTCGCCACGCTCCCAGGCACGCAGCGTGAAACGAAAGCCCACGTCGTTGCGGATTTCCTGGCGACCTACCCCTCGCATCGACGCGGACCGCATTGCCGCCGGCGGATCGGCGAAAGAACCGCCGCGCAGCGACAGGGCCTCTGCGCTCGAGCCGTCGCGCCCCTCGAGCGAGGGCCAGTCGGCGCAGATTTCGGCCACATTGCCATGCATCTCGTACAGCCCCCAGGGATTGGGTGGCAGGCTGGCCACCGGCGCCGGCCCGGCGCTCAGCATGCGGACCTGGCCGGCATTCACGCTAACGCCAAAGGCCCAGGGCGTGACCGTGCCCGCCCGGCAGGCGTACTCCCATTCGACTGCACTGGGCAGTTGCACCCTGCAAGGCGGCAGCAGCCGCGCGAGCCGACGCAGGAACTCGAAGACCTGTTCCGGAGCGACGCCCCTGACGGGCTCGTTGTCATCGTCTCCGTTGCGGCTCGGGGGCATCTGCTCGGGCATCAAGGTCCACCACAGCACCCGGGTGCAGGCTGTGTCGGCCATCCAGAAGCCGGTGTGCAGACTGGCCGGCGCCGGCAAGGGTTCGTCGGACATGCGGCCTGCCTCATCAGAGGGAGAGCCGCTCAGGAAACTGCCCGGCTCCATCCAGCGCAAGCGCTGCGTGACCGGGTGCGAGCCACTGTCACGCGTGATCGTCAGCAACGCGAAAACACCGAAGCGGGGTTCCGCACCCGCTCTCAGCACCACCTTGTAGTCCTCCACGCGCTGGGACGAGATCTCCTCGATCGATGCCTGCCAGCCGCTAGGCACCTGCCAAGCCGCCGCCGCAGCGACGTCGCGCGTCGCCAGCGACACACGCAGGTCGCGGTCCAGCATCGGCGCCAGCACATAAGGCGACAGCGAATCCTCTTTTTCCACCCGGACCCGGCTCGCCCAGCTGGGTCGACGCAGCACCGCATGCAAGGGTGCGCCGAAGGCCCGCAGCAGCTCGATCGCCATGGCCTGCGACAGATGAGGCCGCAGCTCGCGCAGCACCTGCTCCACGGCACCCGGTGGCATGCCCTCCTCCATCCAGTCTCCGATGCGGGCGAACCACGGCGAGCTGCGCAGCAGCTCCCAGAACCCCACTGGCAGGCTGCGGCCGCGCAGCACTTCGCCCTCCTTGGAAAGCGCAAAGCGCACCAGCTCCAGGTTGCCCGAGACCAGGGCTTCGAGCAGGCCGCGCTCGTCCTCCAGCCTGACCTCGGCTGCTGCGGGTGAGGTGGAGGTGGCGGTGGGTGAAGCGGCAGCAGGCTCCGCGACGAACGACGGTTGAGCCGGCAGGGTGACCGCGGGAGCGACCAGCGGTTCGGTCGCCGCCGGCATCGCGACGACAGGCGGTTGCGGCGGCGCGACCGGCGTCACGACGACGCCCACCTCTGGCGGCATCTCGACCGGCTCCGGCGCCTTGTCCTCGGCCTTGGCCTCGGTGAAGGCCAGCAGGGCGCCGAGTTGTGTCGACGTCAGCGGCGCCTTCTGCCTCAGCTCGCCCACCTGGGCCAGCAGCTCCAGCAGGTCGAAGCCCGAGCGGTTCTGCAACGCCGCCGCGCAGAAGTCGGGCAGGCGCAACAACACGAGGCGGTAGTTCAGCTCGGCCGGCGACGCCACCGCGCGCACCTCGCTGGCCAGTTGCTCGCGCAGCGCATCGAGGTCGCGCAGGCGGGCGTCGGCGCGCCAGTCGGCCAGCGTCATCAGCAGCGTCGGGCCGCGCAGGCGCACGTAGCGGTAGAGCGCCGGCGTGAACAGCTGCAGCGCGCAGACGATGGCCAGCCAGTGCCGCCGCTCGGCGCCGTTCCCACCCACCGTCGAGGCGAGCTGGTCCGCCATCTCCAGCAGGTTGATCATGCGATGCAGCTTGCGCGGCACCGACGGCGTGATGGCCGCCACCAGCCGCGCCAGTTCGTTGGGCCGGCCGTCGATGGCAAACAGTTCGGCATGCCTGAACGCGAGGAAATCCTCGGCCTCGGCGCGCGTCGGCCGCGGCAGCCGCACCGGCAGGTGCACGAGCTTCTCGAGGTACTCCGCACCCGTGATGGGCGTCATGCCCTCCTTGCCCTGCAGCGCGTAGTCGCGGTAGCGGTGCGCGATGCCGCGCTCGACGACCTCCTCGTCCAGCGCCAGCACGAAGGCACAACCCTCCACCTCCAGGAAGAGCTTGACCGCTTCCAGCACCTCGACAGCCTTGTCGGGCAGGCAGCGATCGAGGTCGTCAACGAGGAAGACGAGGTTGAGCCTGAAGTCCGCCTCCTGCGGCGACTCGCCGGTCATCACCCAGGCCCACTTCGTGCGGAACCAGTATTGCGTGCGCGGCCACCAGCCGGAGCCGCCGTATTTGAGCCGCTCACGATGCAGGGCCAGGGCACTGGGATTGCGGCCGGTCACCGCCTTGAGATGCTCGAGAAAGTCGTAATAGAGGCTGTGCAGCTGATCGCCCGGCAAATCGAGGCGGCGGGCGCGCTTCAGTGCCTTGCCGTGCTCCGACCAACGCCGCCAGACCGACGGCTTGGCCTGGCCGGCTTCGGACTTCAGCTCGGGCAGCTTGAGGACGACACCCTGCGTGGCCAGCGCCGTCTGCAGCAGTTCACGGCCACCGTGCTGATAGACGGTTTGTGCCAGCTCGCCGAGCAGCAACACCCGGTCGGACAGCTTCTCGCTGCGACGCGTGGGTTCGTCGACGCTGTCGTCCAGCGCCTTGCGCAGGCATTGCTGGGCCACCCGCAACAGCGGCACCAGCAGATGCTCCTCACGCTCGTAGCGCCAGGCGTTGAAGGGCACGATGACGTTGAGGAGCTGCTTGCCGTCTCCGGTCGGCAGCGCTTCGGCCACCGCCTGCAACAGCCGGCTCTTGCCCGCACCCCATTCGCCGAAGACGCCGATGACCAGGGCTGGCTCGGTGCTGCTGCCGGCGCCGGGCTCCAGGCTGGCCGACAGCTCGTCGACGAGGCGCCCGGCCAGCGCCGCATGGCCGAAGGACAGGGGTGGGGCGGCGGCAGGTGGCTGCATGGCGGCGATATTAGGGATCGCCGTCAGCCAAGGCCAGCCCTCAGGCGCGCCCTGACCGCAGCAGCGTCAGCCGCCCGCTGGCAGCCCAGCTGTCGAGCGGCCGGCGGATGTCCTGGCGCAGCTCGTCCTCGCTGCCGGCCTCGGCATCGAGCAAGCCGACCCAGGCATTGCGGCCGGTGTCCTTGGCGTCGTACAGCGCCGCGTCGGCCAGGTCGATGGCGGCATGCCAGTCYAGCGCACGCGGCAGGCTGGCGCACAGCGGGAAGGCCGAAAAACCGACCGAGCAGGTCAGCACCAGGCGCAGCTCCCCGCCGAGCTCGAAGGGCTGGGCCACGATGGCCTGGCGGGCGCGCTCGGCCAGCTCGGCCGCACGGCGGCGCGGCGTGCCGCGGGCGACGATGAGGAATTCCTCGCCGCCCCAGCGCACCAGGTAGTCGGTGGCGCGGAAGACCTGCTCCAGCCGGCCGCGCATCTGCATCAGCACGGCGTCGCCGGCCATGTGGCCATGGGCGTCGTTGATGCGCTTGAAGTGGTCGATGTCGATGAGGAAGAAGAGCAGGTCCTGCTCGTTGTCACCCTCGTTGCGAGCGGCCATTGCATCGGCGTGCGGCTCGTAGTGGCGCAGCGTGAGCGCGGCGTCGGCGGGCATCTGGCGATCGAGGAAGCGGCGGTTGCGCAGGCCGGTCAGCGGGTCGGTGAGGCTGGCCTCCTCCAGTTCGAGGGACTTGGCCGTCAGCGCCGCCGTGGCGGCCTCCAGCGCCTCGGTGCGTTCCTGCACGCGCGCCTCGAGCACGCGGCGGTGGCGCAGCAGCAGCCGCGTACGCATGCTGACGATGCAGGCGACCAGGCCGACGGCCGCGATGACGGCCAGGGCCAGCGCCCAGCGCGTCTGCCACCAGGCCGCGCGCACGTCGACGCCGATCTTCAGCTCGTTGGGGCTCCAGGCGCCGTCGCGGTTGCTGCCCTGCACGAGCAGCTGGTAATGGCCGGGCGCGAGGTTGGTGTAGGCCGCCGCGCGGCCCAGCGGGCCGGCGTCGATCCAGCCGGCGTCCAGGCCCTGCAGCCGGTAGCGGTAGCGGTTGCGGCCCGGCTGGCTGTAGTCCAGCGAGGCGAAGGCCAGGCTCAGGCCGCGCTCGCCGGGCGCCAGCACGATGTCGGCGCCGCTGGCGGGCAAGGGGCGCTCCCCGCCATCGATGCGCAGTTCTGAAACGACCAGCGGCGGCTTGTAGGTCCAGGGCGCGAAGCGTTCGGGGTCGATGACGAGCAGGCCGCGGGCACCGCCGAACATCATGCGGCCGTCGTCCAGCTTGGCGTAGGAGCGGAACCAGCCGGTGCCGAGGTCGGCGCCATCGGCCGCACCCAGCTCGCGGCGTTCGCCGCTGTGCGGGTCGTACATATTGCGCTGCGACCAGATGCGACCCTGCTTGTCGAACAGCAGGTTGGCGCCGAAGGCCCCGCCGATGTCGGAGGCGCCGACGACCTCGAAGCGCGCCTTCTTGCCGTCGCTGTCGATGAGGCGGTGCAGGCCGGTGCCGGTATCGACCCAGAGCCGCCCGGCCAGGTCGACGGCCATGCCGAGCACGGTCTGGCCGGTCAGGCCCACGGGCTCCACCCATTCGGCCACGGGCTCGTCCGAGCCGGGCTTGGCAACGCGGAACAGGCCGGCCGCGCCGCCGGCCCACAGGCTGCCGTCGGGCAGCGTGGCGAAGGCATTGACCTCGCCGGTGCCGCCCACCAGGCCGCCCGTCGGGATGGGGCGCATCTGCGGGTGCTGGGGCGTCCAGCGCATCAGGCCGTCCAGCGTCGCGATCCACAGCGCGCCGTCTTCGGTCGGCTGGAAGCGCCGCGGCACCGCGTTGCCGCTGCGCAGCGTTTCCTTCCAGCGGCCCTGGCTGTCGAAGCGCAGCAACTGGGTGTCGATGGCGACCCAGACGGCGCCGTCCTTGGTCTGCCCCAGCGCGTTGACGCGGCCCGGCGGCAGGCCACCGCCGCCCTGAGCGACCAGGCCGAGCGGCATCAGGTCGCGGTCGCGGCGTTCGATGCCGCCGGCCAGCGTGCCCAGCCAGATCTCGCCGTTGTCCAGCTGCAGGATGCTGCGCACGTCCAGGCCGCCGGAGACCGAGCCGACCGCCTCGCGCACCATGGACAGGCCGGGCAGCGAGGGCACATGGCGCATCAGGCCGCCGCCATAGCTGCCGGCCCAGACGGTGCCCGAGGGGTCGCGCATCAGCGCGCGCACGTCGCTGCGCGGCGCGGTGCCGGCGCCGGTGGCGGGCAGGCGCTCGATCAGCGCTCCGTCCGTCGCACGCCGGCGCGACACGCCCGAGGCGTCACCGAACCACAGTTCATCGGAATCCGGCTGGGCCATGGCCATGACCGGCCAGGCCCCCGAGGTGGCACCCGGCTGGGCGCCGGGGCTGAAGGGCAGCGGCTGGCCGCTGGGCGACAAGGCGCGCAGGCGGCCCTGCGCCGTGCCGATGATGATGCGGCCATCGACGGCCTCGCTGATCATCGTGATGAGCTGGTCGCCCACGCCGACGTCCAGCGTCTCGATGGGGCCGTCGGCCGCCTTGCGGGCCAGGCCGCGCCAGGTGCCTATCCACAGCGTGCCCTGGCGGTCGACGAGCAGGGTCTGCACGCGCGTGTCGGGCAGGCCGTCTTCCTTGCCGCGCTGGTGGGTGAAGCGCTGGTTCTTGACGTCGAAGCGGTCCAGGCCGCCGCTGCCGCCTATCCACAGCGTGCCGTCCTTCTCGAGCGCGAAGGTGCGCACGGTGTTGGCGGCAGGCGCCGTCTCGTCGGCCGACTTGCCGTCGCGCGCCCAGCGGTCCCAGCGGCCGGTGGCCACGTCCAGGCGTACCAGGCCGCTGTTGCCGGCGGCCACCCACATCCAGCCGCGCGGGTCGGGCAGCATGGCGCGCACGAACTGCTCGGGCAGCAGCTGGCCGTCGGGGCCGCTCAGGGGGTAGCGGCGGAAGGCATAGCCGTCGAAACGCAGCAGGCCCTCGGGCGACCCGGCCCACAGCAGGCCGCGGGCGTCCAGCGCCAGCGCCGAGACGACGTTGTCCCGCACCGCACCCGGCTCCCCGATGGGTTCGAAGCGCGGCACGACGGCATGCGCCATCGTGGCCAGCAGGCTGGCAGCGATCAGCAGGGTTGCAGCGCACCCTTTTGTTATCAGGACCCTCATACCGGCATTCTCAGGCACCGAAAGGGCCCTCATTGCCGGGTCTTGCCCTCAGAGAACGTGAATGATCACTGCGCCAAGGGTTTGGCGATGGCGTCGATGCGTTCCAGGATTTCCGGCGTGAGCTTGGGCGTCACCGCCAGCGCGCCGAGGTTGTCGTGCAGCTGCTCGATGCGGCTGGCGCCCAGGATGACGGTGGACACGCGCGGGTTGCGGTTGATCCAGGCGATGGCCAGCTGGGCCGTGTTGCAGCCGAGTTCGGCGGCGATCTCGGCGAGCTTGCCGACGGCGTCGTTCTTGGCCTTGTCCTGCAGCTGCTCGCGCATCCAGGCCATGTTCTCCAGCGCGCCGCGGCTGCCTTCGGGAATGCCGGCGCGGTATTTGCCGGTCAGCAGGCCCGAGGCCAGCGGGCTCCAGGTCGTCAGGCCCAGGCCGATGTCGTCATACAGGCGGGCGAACTCCTGCTCCACCTTGCGGCGGTGGAAGAGGTGGTACTGCGGCTGCTCGACGACGGGCTTGTGCAGATGATGGCGCTCGGCGATCTCCCAGGCGGCGCGGATGTCGGCGGCGCTCCACTCGCTGGTGCCCCAGTACAGCGCCTTGCCCTGGCGAATGATGTCGCTCATGGCCCAGACGGTTTCCTCGATGGGCGTGTGGGGGTCGGGGCGGTGGCAGTAGATGAGGTCCAGGTGCTCGAGCTGGAAGCGCTTCAGCGACGCGTCGACGGCCTGCATCAGGTATTTGCGGTTCAGCGTGTCCTTGCGGTTCACCGTCACGCCGTCACGCGCCAGGCCCCAGAAGAACTTGCTGGAGACGATGTAGTCGAGCCGGTTCCAGCCCAGGGCCTTGAAGGCCTGCCCCATGACGACCTCGCTCTCGCCTTGGGCATAGACCTCGGCGTTGTCGAAGAAGTTGATGCCGGCGTCGAAGGCCGCGGCCAGCATCTCGGTGGCGGCCTTGGTGCCGACCTGGTTGTGATACGTGACCCAGGAGCCGAGGGAGAGTTCGGAAACCTGGAGGCCGGCGCGGCCGAGACGGCGGTATTGCATGAAGTGGTCCTGGGGGGCGGAGTGCGGAAAAGCGACAGCTTAAGCCGGCCTGCCCAGGCTTGCCGGCGCATGGCCACAATGCCCTCGAGCGTGCCGGGGGCGGCGCGCAACGGGATGAAGACGATGGCGCGGATGTCGAGGCGCGGCCTGCTGCTGGGCCTGGCTGCTGCCGGTGTGGCGGCCGGGCCGGCGCGCGCCGACGACCCGCCGCTCTTCGTGCTCATCGACGGCAGCATCGAGATGCCCCAGGCCCTGTTCAAGGACGGGCGGCCCGTCGATGGCCTGCAATACCTGCTCGCGCTGGAGCTCGGCCAGCGCCTGGGCCGCAGCGTGCGCTTTCGCCTCGTGCCGCGGCGGCGCATCGCCCAGCTGCTGGGCGAAGGCCAGGAGGCCGACCTGATCTGCAACTACATCCCCGGCTGGCTGCCCGGGCAGCTGCAGTGGAGCCGCCCCTACCTCGACGACGCCGACATGCTGGTCACCGCGGCCCGCCGCCCGGCCCCGGCCCAGTTGCAGGACGTGACCGGCCGGCGCATCGGCACGGTGTCGGGCTTCCTCTACCCGGAGACCGAGACCGCGCTGGGGTCGAGCTTCATGCGTGATGACGCGCCCAACCTGATCACCAACCTGCGCAAGCTCGCCTCGGGGCGCATCGACCACGCCATCGTCGGCCGCGTCACCTTCGAGTATCTGCAGCGCCGTGGCGAGGTACCGCTGGAGCTGCACCCGCCGCTGGTCATCGCGCGGCTGCGCACGGCCTGTGCGCTGTCACCGCGCAGCAGCCTGCCCCTCACCCAGCTCGACGCGGCACTGGCCGCCATGCAGGCCGACGGCGGCCTGACGCGCATCCTCGAACGCTTCCGCTGAGGCCCGCATGCGGCTGACACGGCGCCACCTGTTGCTGGCCCTGGGCGCGCCAGCCGTCGCGGCTGCGGACGAGGCGGCCCTGGTCGTGCTCATCGACAGCAGCGTGCAGATGCCCCAGGCCCTGATCCGCGACGGCCAGGTCGTCGACGGGCTGCAGCACGACATCGCGCTGGAGCTGGGCCAGCGCCTGCACCGCGCGCTGCGCTTTCGCGTCGTGCCGCGCCGCCGCGTCGGCCCGCTGCTGCTGGCCAGCGACGAGGCCGACATGATCTGCACCTATCTGCCCGCCTGGCTGCCCGGGCCGCTGCAATGGAGCCGGCCTTTTCTCGACGACGGCGAACTGCTGGTCACGGCCAGGCGCCGGCCGGCGCCGGCGCGGCTGCAGAACGTCGCCGGCCAGCGCATCGGCACCATCGCAGGCTTCGAGTACGCCGAGGTCGCCGCGGCGCTGGGCGCCGGCTTCGTGCGCGACGACGGGCCCAACCTGGAGAGCCTGCTGCGCAAGCTGGCCCTGGGCCGCGTCGACCACGCCCTCGTGGGCCGCGCCAGCTTCGAATACCTGCTGCGCCGCGGCGAGGTGCCGCTGGCCCTGCACCCGCCGCTGGTCGTCACGCACTGGCGCACCTGTTGTGCACTGTCGCCGCGCGCCGCCGTGTCGCTGACCGATCTGGACGCCGCGCTGGCGGTCATGCAGACCGACGGCAGCCTGGCCCGCATCGTCGACCGCTACCGATGATCTATCGTTGAGGGCATGAAGTTCGCCGTCATCGGCGCAGGCCCCGCCGGCCTCGCCCTCGCCCTGCTCGCCGCCGAACGCCTCGCGGGCGCCGAAATCCACCTCTTCGACACCCGCGCCCTCGACCGTGACATCAGCGGCGACGCGCGCACGCTGGCCCTCAACCTCGGCAGCATCCGGTTGCTGCAGCGCCTGAACGCCTGGCGGCCAGAAGACGCCCAGGCCATCCGCACCGTGCACGTCAGCCAGGCTCCGCCCTCGCCCATCGCCGGGGAAGTGCGCATCAGCGCCGCCGAACAAGGCCTGCCCCAGCTCGGCGCCGTGCTGCCCTATGGCGCCCTCGTCGCGCCGCTGCAGCAGCGCTGGCTGGATTTGGCGGAGACGCAACGCGAACGGTTGTTCACGCGCTTTGCGACGCCGGTGCACGCGATCCGCTCCGATGCGACGGGCGTGGAGCTGGACTGCGGCGAAGGGCCGGTCGTCGACCGTTTCGACCTCGCCGTCGTCGCCGAGGGTGGTGTGTTCGCCGAGCAGGACAGGAAGTCCATCACCAGCGACTACCACCAGAACGCCTGGGTCGGCCAGGTGCGCCTCGCGCCGCCCGGCCTGCAGGGCCTGGCCATCGAGCGCTTCACGCGCAACGGCCCGCTGGCGCTGCTGCCCCTGCCCGACGACGCCCAGGGCCCACGCGCGGCCCTGGTCTGGTGCCTGCCACAGGCCGAGGACGACATCGCCACGCTGAACGACGCCCAGCGCCTCGTCGTCATCCAGCAGCAGCTGCCGGCCGCGGCAGGCCAGTTGACCGGCATCTCGCCACTGAAATGCTTCCCCCTCGGCCTCAATGCCGAGACGCGGCTGCTGCAAGGCCGGGCCCTGCGCATCGGCAACGCGGCCCAGACCCTGCATCCGGTCGCCGGCCAGGGGCTGAACCTCGGCCTGCGCGACGCCCAGGCGCTGGTGGACGCGCTGCGCGAGGCCGCCGAGACCGGCCAGGGCCTGGACGCCGTGCTGGCCCGCGTCGACTGGCAGCGCGCCCCCGACCGCTGGCCCATGATCGCCGCGACCGACTTCCTCGCCCGCAGCTTCGCCTGGCGGCTGCCGGGGCTGCCGGCGCTGCGCGGCCTGGCGCTGGCCGGTCTCGAGCTGGCCACGCCGCTGAAGAAAGCGCTGGCCCATCGCATGATGTTCGGGGGCTGAATGCAGATCCGACCCATCCAGCCTGACGAAGTCGAAGCCGCACGCGAGCTGCTGGTTGCAAACCAATGGGGGCCGCGCGTGGCCGATGCCGCCGTCTTTGCCGAACTGGTCGGGCGCTCCCAGCTTGCCCTGGCCGCCGTGGACGACGATGGCGAGGTGATCGGCTTCCTGCGCGCCATCACCGACGGCCTCTTCAACGGCTATATCTCCATGGTCGTCGTCGCGGATTCGCACCGTGGCCGCGGCATCGGCAGCGCCCTCGTCAAGGCTGCCATCGGCGACAACGACGAGATGACCTGGGTGCTGCGCGCCGGCCGCGGCGGCGTGGCGGCCTTCTACGAGAAGCTGGGCTTTCAGGTCTCCGAAGTGGCCATGGAACGCAAGCGCAAAACCTGAAGCAAGACTGATGCGACACGCCCTCACCCTGGCCCTGCTGCTGGCCGCCGCCCTGCCGACGCAGGCCCAGCTCATTCCTGCGGCCAAGCCGATTGCCGGCGCCACGCAGGAGGAATGGTCCAAGCGCTGGTGGCACTGGGCCATGTCCTTCGAGGAGGAGGACAGCCCCGTGGCCGACCGCGATGGCAGCCTGTGCGCCAGCGGCCAGTCCGGGCCGGTGTGGTTCCTGGCCGGCACCTATGGCACGGCGCGCACCGTGCGCCGCTGCCGCATTCCGGCGGGCAAGACGCTGTTCTTCCCCCTCGTGAACTTCATCACCTTCCCGCCCGACGACGAGCGCGAAGCCTGCGCCTCGCTGATGCTGCGCGCCGAAACGCTGACCGAGGCGCCCGCGGCCCTGGTACTGGAGCTCAACGGCCGCCGCTTCCCCGGCCTGGAAGCGCACCGCCAGGCCACCAAGGGCTGCTTCCTCGTCGCGCCTGACGACGACGCGCCGGCCGCCGCCAACGGCTATTACGTGGCGCTCGGACCGCTCAAGGCCGGCCGCTACACGCTGAACTTCGGCGGCATCCTGCCCAGCCTGTCGCAGGCGGTGACCTACACGCTGGAAGTGAAGTGATCCGGGTCGGCCTGATCTCCGACACCCACGGCCTGCTCAGGCCCGAGGCGCTGGCCTGGCTGCAGGGGTCGGACTTCATCGTGCATGCCGGAGACATCGGCGACCCGGCCGTGTTGGAGCGCCTGGCGCAGATCGCACCGCTGACCGTCGTGCGCGGCAACAACGACAACGCGCCCTGGGGCCGGGCCTTGCCCGAAGCGGCGCAGCTGCATGCGGGCGGCCTGACCCTGCATGTGCTGCACGACCTGGCCGAGCTCACGATCGATCCGCGCGCGGCCGGCATCGCCGCCGTCATCACCGGCCATTCGCACCAGCCCCACATCGAGACCCGCGACGGCGTGCTCTTCGTCAACCCGGGCAGTGCCGGCCCGCGGCGCTTCAGGCTGCCCATCGCGGCGGGCGAGCTGCGCATCGCCGACGGCCGGGTGCAAGCCCACACCACGGTGCTGGCGGCCTAAACTGCGCCTAACCGTCCCACCCACCGCATGACGCCCGCACCCATTCCCGCCAATGACGCCGAGCGCCTGCGCGTGCTGCGCGAGCTGCTCATCCTCGACACGCCACCCGAGGAGCGCTTCGACCGCATCGTCAGCTTCGCCGCCGAAGAGTTCGACATGCCGATCGCGCTGATCAGCCTCATCGACGAGCGGCGCCAGTGGTTCAAGGCCCGCGTCGGCCTGGATGCCTGCGAGACCTCGCGCGAGATCTCCTTCTGCGGCCACGCCATCCTGCAGCCCGATCTCTTCGAGGTGCTGGATGCCGCGCTGGACCCGCGCTTCGCCGACAACCCCCTGGTCGTCGGCGCACCCTTCATCCGCTTCTACATCGGCGCGCCGCTGGCACTGCCAAGCGGCGCAACCATCGGCACCCTCTGCCTCATCGACACCAAGCCGCGCCACTTCGACATGCTGGACCGCGCCATCTTCGGCACGCTGCGCGACCTGGTCGTCGCCGAACTGGTCGGCCAGGGCGAAAACCCATGACCGCCGTCACGCCCAGCGGCCGGCTGCTGCTGCTCGAGCCGCAGTTCGTGCTGCGCCGCACGGTGTCGACCATGGCGCGTGAAATGGGCTTGGCCGATGTGCAGGAGGCCACCAGCACGGCGATGGCCGAGAAGCTGTTGTTCGAAAGCCGCTACGACGCGCTGCTGATCGCCATCGACGAGGAGGGCGAGGCGCTGGAGCTGTTGCGCCGCCTGCGCGCCGGCGAGGCCTCGCATCCGGCCAACGTGCCGGTGGCGGCGACGGCCGCGTCCTGCGACGTCGAGCTGGCGCTGCGATTGAAGCAGCTCGACGTCTGCCGCCTGCTGCTCAAACCCTTCAAGGTGCGCGGCATGCTGGAGGTCATCTCCGCCCTCGGAGCGCCGGAGCCGCTTGCCGAGCACTGAATAGGCCGGCGCGACCGGCGCTTTTAGGCCCATCGAAGCCACCGCTTCGGCCTAGCATGGGCCACCCATGCCACGCCTTGCCCTGCCCATCGCCGTCCTGCTGGCCACCTTGCTGGCCACCTTGCTGGCCGGCTGCGGCACGCCCAGCCAGCCTCTGCCCATGGCCGTCACGGCGGCCAATGCGCTGCAGATCCGCGGCTGGGTGCCGGATGCGCTGAGGGGCCAAATTGGCGTCGCCACCGTCCAGGGTGGCCAGGAAACCAATCGCTGGTGGGGCTCCAAGGTCAGTGCCGTGGCGCTGCAGCAGGCCCTGGATGAATCGCTGTTCGCCGTCGGCATGAAGCCGCTGTCGCCCGAACCGGCGCCGCGCTTCGAGCTTCAGGCCGAACTGCTGCAGCTGGACCAGCCCCTGGTGCCCGCGCTGGGCGTGACCGTGGGAACCGCCGTGCGCTACACCCTGGTCGACAAGGCCAGCGGCAAGACGGTCTACCAGCGCCGCATCGCCAACACCGACGAGGCCGGCTTCAGCGAGGCCATCGTGTCGCCCAACGAGAGGCTGCGCATCGCCAACGAACGCGCGCTGCGGGCCAATATCGACCTGCTGCTGCGCGATCTGGTCACGCTGAGACCGTAGACGCCTGGCGGGTGTTCTGCCTAACGCGCGCACCGGTAGTGCATGGCGACCGCACCACATCGCAGCGGCTTCGCCGAGACCAACTCGAGTCGTCGCGTGCCGGGCAGCCCGCTCTCATATAGCGTCGGGCCGTGGCCGGCGATCCTGGGGTGGACGAGCAACCTGTACTCGTCGATCAGATCCAGCCGGTCCAGCTCCGCCGCGAGCTTGCCGCTGCCGAGCAGCACACCGTTTGGGGTCGCATCCTTGAGCTTCTGCACACCCATGCGCAGATCGCCCACGATGGGGTGGCTGTGGGTCCACGGGAAGGCCTTTCGCGTTGACGACACCACGTATTTCGGCTTGGCCTCCAGCTTGAGTGCCCACTCGCGCATCGCTGGTGGCGCTGCCACGTCGCCGCGGGCGACCGAAGGCCAGTAGCTCTCCATCATTTCGTAGGTGACGCGGCCCCACAGCATCGCCCCGCATTCATCCATCAGGCCCGTGAAGAAGGCATGCGTCTCGTCGTCGGCGATGCCTTCCTGGTGATCGACGCAGCCGTCGAGGGTGACGTTGATGCTGAAGATCAAGAGCCCCATGGTGTTCTCCGGCCTATGTCGCTTGACGTTGAAGCTGAGCCGGCAACGGCGGTTTGCCGGCGGACGTCGGATCGAGCGACTGGCCAGACCACGCGCCGGCCACCTGAGCGCGCACGGCGCCGAGCGCCAGCACCAACTTTTCGCGCTTACGCGGCGACTTCAGTTCGGCTGGCAGACGACTCAACCAATGACCATTGGGGCCGACCGGCAAGCCACGACGAGATGACAGCTGGCTTGAAGTAGGCAATGGCTTGCGAGACAGGACATCGATGAAGTGGTCCAACTGGGCCAGCGCACTGAACTGAAGCTCGTGCGACTCGAACTCAACGCGAAGGAAGGGATACCCAAGGTGAGGGACCGCCCTGGGTGCCGGCGGATCACACTCGCTCATCGCTCCCGGGATTGGCACATGCACCCAGAAAGCCAGCGGTGCGGTTCGCCAGTCCTTCTCGTGGGTGAAGTGGAACACGGCTCGCATGCTCAAGCCTTGATCTCGTGCCGCGCCCGCCCCGCGGTCGCCCACAGCAGCAGCGCGAAGACACAGCCCGCCACGCTGGTGAGGCCGAAGAACCACATCATGTCGCTGTAGCCGGCCGGGTTGGTGGCACTGGCACCGGCCCGGTCGTTGAGCCAGCCCGCCACCAGGTTGGCGCCGCTGATGCCGGCGTTCTGCACCACCCACATCAGGCCGATGGCCGTGCCGAAGCGATTCGGCGCCACGAGGCGGCTGGTCAGCGGCCACATGACGGCCGGCACCAGCGAGTAGCTGACGCCGATCAGCGCCGTCGGTATCCACAGGCTCCAGTGCGTCAACGCCAGCACGGCCAGCGCGATGGGCAGCAGCAGGGCGCCCAGCGCCAGGAAAGGCGCATAGCGGCGCAGGCGGTCGCACATCCAGCCGAAGGCCGGCGTGGCGAACACGGCGGCGAGGAAGACATAGCTGTTCATCTCCCCGGCCGCGGCCAGGTCCAGCCCGTGGGCATGCTGGAAATACTTGATGGAGAAGGTGCTGCGGAAGGCCAGGATGACCGAGTACCAGAGCACGCACAGCAGCAGCAGATACCAGTAGGCCTTGCCGAAATGCAGCAGGTCGCGCCAGGCGAATTTCTCGGCCGCCGTGTTGCCCGCGGGCAGCAGGCCGGCGCGGCGCGGGCCGCGGTCCACCCACCAGTAGGCGAAAGCCGCCACGAAGGCCGAGAACGCAATGGCGGCGGCGATGACGAGGGGCGGCTGCCAGCCTTGCGCGTAGGAACCGGCAAACCAGGTCGGCGACATGTCGGCGCCATAGGAGCCCATGCGGCCCACGGCCAGCTCCGCGCCCATGGCCAGCGCCAGGCTGCGGCCACCAAAGTAGTCGGCCACGGCGGCCAGCGTCGCGATGTTGAAGGTCTCGGCGCCGATGCCGAACAGCAGCCGCCCCGCGGCCATGCCGGTGAAGCTGGGGCTGAAGGCGGTCAGCGCCGCGCCGAGGGCGCAGATGCCCGCCGTGATCAGCGTCATGCGCGCCGCACCGAAACGGTCCACCAGCACGCCGCCCACCAGGATGAGGACGACGTTGGGCAGGCTGTAGATGGCGTTCAGCAGCGCGATCTGCGAATCCGAGAAGCCGCGCTGCTGCTGCAGCAGGTCGGCCACGGGGCCGATGGAGTCGTAGACGTAGAAGTTGCCGAACAGCGAGATCGCTACCAGCACGGCGACAACCCAGGCCACCGTGCGGCCCGGCTGCGCAAGGGGCATGACGCCGACGGCGCTCACTTGCCGAGCAGCGATTTCACGGCCGCCTCCAGTTGTTGATCGTCACCGGCGTCGAGCTTCGCCTTGTCATTCGGCACGACAACGTCCGGCGTCACCAGGGCGCGCTCCATGAAGTCGCCGTTCTGGGCCCGGAAGCCCACCTGCGGGATGCCGAAGACGGTGGCGCCGTCCTGCATGGTTTCCCACCACACGGCCGTGCCGGTGCCGGCCACCGGCATGCCGATGAGCTTGCCGATGCCCAGATGCTTGTAGGTCCACGGGAAGAGGTGGGCGTCGGAGTAGTTGCTCTCGCTGATCAGCACGGCCGAGGGCTTGACCCATTTGCCACCCGGCTCCCAGCCCAGGCTCTGGCCGCGCGGCAGGAATTCCAGGTACTTCTTGCCGGCCAGCAGCGTGGCCAGCTCGTCGTGCAGATTGCCGCCGCCGTTGAAGCGGGTGTCGACGATCAGCGCCTCCTTGCCGCTGGCGCGTCCCAGCGCCTCCGAATAGGTCTGGCGGTAGCTGCCGTCGTCCATGCCGCGCACATGCACATAGCCCAGGCGACCGCCCGACAGCTTGTCCACCAGGGCGCGCTCCTTGCGCACCCAGCGCTTGTAGAGCAGCTCGCGCTCAACGCCCTGGCTGATGGCCTTGAGGGTCTGCTCGAAGTGCTTGCCCGTGGCCGGGTCCAGCACCTCCAGCACGACCTGCTTGCCCGACTTGAGGTTGAGCATGGAGTCGAACTCGGCACCAGCCGCAATGGCTTCGCCGTCGATGGACTCGATGACCATGCCGGCCTTGAGCCGGGTGGCCGCCGTGTCCAGCGGGCCGCCCTCGATGACCTCGCCCACCTTGACGCCGGCGCCCTTGTGGGCCGGGTCGTAGAACAGGCCCAGGGCGGCCGTCGCGTCACCGCGCGAGGCGGGGCGGTAGCTGCTGCCGGTGTGAGAGACATTGAGTTCCCCCAGCATCTCGCTGAGCAGCTCGGCGAAGTCGGCGCCATCGGCCACGAAGGGCAGCTGGCGCTCGTAGACCTTGCGATAGCCGGCCCAGTCCACGCCGCCCATGTCGCTGACGTAGAGCTTCTCGTAGGTCTGGCGCCAGACGTGGTCGAACATCTGAGCGCGCTCGGCAGTGTGGTCGATGCGCAGCTCGGCCGTGAACTTGAGGCCTTCGGTCTTCACATCGCCCTTGCCGTCGTCGCCGGGCACCTTGAACTTCTGCACCTTGCCGCCGGTCATGACGAAACCGTTGGCGCCCTTGGCGTCCAGCACCAGGCTGACGGCCTCGATGCGGCCACCCGGCAGCGAGGCCACGCGGCGGCCTTCCTTGTCGCGCAGGCGCACCTGCCACAGCTCATGGCCTTCGCCGGTCTTGATGACGTAGAACAGCTGCTCGCCGTCCGGCGTCAGCGCATAGTCCTTGATGTCGCCCGACACCGTGGTCATGCGCACCGTGCGGTTCTCGATGCCCTCCTGCTCGATGACGACGGGCTTGGGCGGCTCGGGCTTCTTCTCTGCCTTCTTGTCGGCTTCCTTCTTCTCGTCTTTCTTCTCGGCGTCCTTCTTCTCGGCCTTCTTGCTGTCGTCGTCCTTCTTGTCGCTGTCCTTCTTCTCGTCCTCCTCGCGCTTCTTCAGCTGGGCGTATTCGGCCTTGTCGAGCTGGTAGCGGTCGAAAGCCGCGCGGGTCAGGAACATCGCATAGACGTCGGCGTCGGTGCGCGATCCGCCGCCATTGCCATGCAGGCCGTGGCGGTCCGAGGCCCAGACCAGCATCTGGCCCTGGCGCGCGAACATGGGCCGAATGTCCTCGTAGCCACTGTTGGTCAGGTTGACGAGCTTGCCGCTGCCGTCGGCCGGCACCACCCCGACTTCCTGGCCCCAGCGATTGCGGTCGACGAACTGCACCGCCAGGCTCTTGCCGTCGGGCGCCCAGTCGAACCACTGGTCGCCGTCTTCATACGAGTAGTTGAAGTCGGCCGACAGCACCTCGCGGGTCTTGCCGCTGGCGATGTCCAGCACATGCAGGGCCGCGCGGTCCTGCAGATAGGCGACCTGCTTGCCGTCGGGCGAGTAGCGCGGCTGGAAGTTCTGGTGGGCGTCCTGCAGCAGCACCCGGGTCGTCACGCGCGGCGCGTTGAAGAAGCTGGGCACGGCCTTCTTGTCGCCGCTGATAGCCGCCTCACAAAGGCTCCACTGGCCATTGACCTCGCAGGCATACAGCAGCTTGCGGCCATCGGGGCTGAAGCTGACCGAGCGCTTCTGGCCCGGGCCTTCAGTGATGCGGCGGGTGTTGCCGAACTCGGCGGACGAGACGAAGACCTGGCCGCGCACGATGACGGCCACTTCGCCGCCATCGGGGCTGACGGCCATGTCGGTGGCGCCTTCGGCCAGCTTGAGGTTCTCGATGCGCGGCTGCATCGCATCGGCGGCGATGCCGATGCCGACCTTCTGCGGCGTGGCGGCGTCGCCGGCCATGGTGTAGAGCTCACCGTCGAAGCCGAAGGACAGCGTGCCGTCGCCGGCCACGCTCAGGAAGCGCACCGGATTCTTCGTGAAGCGGGTGATCTGCTGCGCCGCCTCGGGGCGGTCCAGAGGCATCTTCCAGACATTGAGGGAGCCGCTCTTCTCGCTGAGGTAGTAGACCGACTTCTCATCGGCCGACCAGACCGGGTTGCGGTTCTCGCCGCCGGTGTTCGTCAGCTTGCGGTGCTGGCCGGTCTTGGCGTCCCACAGCCAGATGTCGCGGGCTACCGGCGAGATGTGGTGCTTGCGGAAGCCGTTCTCATAACCCTTCCAGTCCTCGTAGACCAGCTGGCTGCCGGCCTTGTTGTAGCGGCCGGCCATGGCCGGCGCGCTGAACAACTGCTCGGGGCGACGGCCCCCGTCGATGCCGACCTGGTAGAGCTCGCCCAGGGCCGGCGACGGGAAGGCCATGCTGGTGCGGGCGTCCTGGCGCGAGGCCGAAAACAGCACCGCCTTGCCATCGGGCGTGAAGGCGATGGGCGTCTCGCCGGCCGAATGCGCCGTCAGCCGGCGCGACGGGCCGCCCTCGGTCGAGACGAGGAAGACGTCGTTGTTGCCATAAAGGTCGGCCGCATACGCCAGCAGCTTGCCATCGGGCGACCAGACCGGAGCCGCGATGTGGTTGCCATTGGCCACCAGCAGCCGCGCGGTGCCGCCGGCGGCGGGCACGATGTAGAGATTGCCCTGAAAGGTGAAGGCGATCTGCCGGCCATCCGGCGAAATGCTGGACTGGCGCAGCCACAGCGGGTTGGTCACGGGGCCGAGGGGGGCGCTCGGCGCGGCGAAAGCGCTGAAAGCCGAAAAAGCGGTCGACAGCGCCAGAACGGCGCCCGCGAGTTTGAAACGCATGGCAGGGCAGGCTCGGGATGACTGAAGCGAACGAGTCTAGAAGCCTCGCTTCGCCGCGCAGGAAGTCACCTCCCCAGGATTACCCCAGCTTGCGATGCGCCAGGGCCGGCAATTGCTGGCGCACCTGGGTCAGGCGGGCCGGATCGACGTCCGCCATGACGACGCCCTCGCCCTCGGCCAGCACGCTGAGCACCTGGCCCCAGGGGTCGATGACCATGCTGTGGCCCCAGGTGCGGCGGCCGTTGGCATGCTGGCCGCCCTGGGCGGGCGCCACGACATAGCACTGGTTCTCGACGGCGCGGGCGCGCAGCAGCAGCTCCCAATGCGCCTGGCCGGTCGTGTAGGTGAAGGCGGCCGGCACGGCCAGCAGATCAACGCCGGCATAGCCGCGGTAGAGCTCAGGGAAACGCAGGTCGTAGCAGACCGACAGGCCCACCTTGATGCTGCCGGTGTCGAAGCTGGTGGGCTGGCTGCCGGGCTCGAGCACGCGGCCCTCGTCATAGCTCTCGCGGCCGTTGTCGAAGGCGAAGAGATGGATTTTGTCGTAGCGTGCGACGCGCTCGCCGTCGGGCGAGAACACCAGCGTCGAGTTGCGCACTCGCTCGGCCGTCGTCGACTTGATGGGCAGCGTGCCACCGATGATCCACAGGCCCAGGTCGCGCGCGGCGCTCGCCAGCATGGCCTGGATGGGGCCTTCGCCCTCGGCTTCCGCCAGCGCCAGCTTGTCGCTGTCGTGCATGCCCATCAGGCAGAAGTACTCCGGCAGGGCCGCAAGCTGGGCGCCGCGGCGGGCCGCATCCTCCAGCAGGCGGCGCGCCGCGCCGAGGTTGGCGGCCACATCGGGGCCGGAGACCATCTGGACTGCTGCGACTTTCATACAGCCGATGCTAGCCGTTCGATGTCAGCTTTGTTGTTAAGCCAGGAAAACGATGCGCGGACGATGCCGTCCAGGCCCCGGGCCTGCATGTCCAGCGGCGTGTAGGGGACGCCGTTGGCGCCGACATGGATGCCCTGCCCGGCCAGACGTATGCGGGTCGCCAGCGCCGCTTCGCCTTCGACGGTGAAACTGACCAGGCCCGAGCGAGGGCCGCTGCCGAGGTCGTGCAGGCGCACATGGGGCAGCTCGCCGAGGCGCTCGCGCAGCTGGGCGGCCAGGCCTTGCACATGCGCAGCAATCCGGTCGATGCCGATCTCCAGGGCTTCGGCAATCGCCACCTGCAGCGCCAGCCTCAACGCCACCGGCTGCTCCGCCGTCTCGAAGCGGGCGCCCGAGACGTCCACCCAGGGCGGCTCCAAGCGATCCGCAAAATCCTTGCGCACGTACAACAGCGCCGTGCCGCGTGGCCCGCGCAGATGCTTGCGGCCGGCGCTCTTCAGCACATCGCAGCCCAAGGCCTGCACGTCCACCGGCAACTGGCCCACGGCCTGGCCGGAGTCGATGAAATACGGCACGCCGGCCGCACGCGCCACCCGCCCCAGGGCGGCCGCGTCGTTGATGAGCCCGCCGTTGGCGGGCAGCCAGGTCAGCGAGATCCAGCGCACCCGCTCGTCGATCAGTGCCGCAGCGGCCTCGACATCGACGCTGCCGTCGGCACGGCAGGGCAGCACCTCGACCGTCGCGCCGCTGCGTTGATAGGTCGCGAGATTGCCACCCCACTCCTGGCGGCCGACGAGGATGCGGTCGCCCGCGCGTAGCGGCGTCGTGTGCGTGAAGGCCGACCAGGCCGCGCCAAAGGCCGCCGAGCCGCTGCCGAGGAAGGCGATCTCGTCGCTGCCGGCGTTCAACAGCCGGGCGGCGTCTTCACGCAGGCGCTGCAGTTGCGGCGCGACCTGCTCGTCCGCCTCCATCGGCCCGAGGCGGGCCTCCAGCGCCAGATGCGCCTGCAGGGCCGCGAGGGCCGCCGCCGACAGCGGCGAGGCGCCGGCATGGTTGAGCAGCAGGGTCACGACACCAGCTCCACTAGGGCCTCGACCTCCACCGCCGCGCCCGCCGGCAGGCTGGCCACGCCGATGGCCGCACGCGCATGCCGGCCACGCTCGCCCAGTGCAGCGGCGACGAGGTCGGACGCCCCATCGGCGACCGTGCTGTGCTGGGTGAAGCCCGGCGCTGCCGCGACAAAGATGCCCAGGCGCAGCACCTGGCGCACACGGCCGAGGTCGCCGCCGACCGCGGCGTCCAGCACGGCCAGCAGCTTGAGCGCCGCGATCTCGGCTTCGACCCGCGCAGCCGGCGCCTCCAGGGCGCCCAGGCCCGGCGTGCCGATCTGGCCGGCGATGACGAGGAGCTCCCCACCTTCGCGGTGGTGCAGATAGTTGGCAGCGGGCGAACCCAGTTCGGGCAGGGTGTGGCCGAGGGCGGCCAGGCGGTCTTTCAGAATGGTCATGGCTTGAGGAGGAGCTTGCCCTGCGTCGCACGCGACGCCAGCAGTTGGTGGGCACTGGCCACGTCGGCCAGCGGGAATTCGGCGTGGATGCGCAACTGCACGGCGCCGCTCAGCACGGCATCGAACACCGTCGCGGCCCGCGCGCGGCGCTTGGCGGCGTCGGGCAGGAAGTGGGGCAGCACGGGTCGCGTCAGCGTCAGGCTCTTCTTCTGCAGCGCAAGCACATCGACCGGCTCGGGTTGGCCGCTGGCCGCGCCGAAAAGGACGAGATGGCCACCCAAGCGCAACGCCTCCAGGCTGCCGGCGAAAGTGCTGCGCCCCACCGAATCGAAGACGACGGCGACGCCGCGGGCGGCGGACACCCAGTCGCTGTCGGCCAGCAGCGGCACGGCGCAGAGGCCGCGCAGCCAATCGGCCTTGGCCTGGCTCGACACCGTGCCGAAGACGGCATGGCCGCGCGCGATCAGCCACTGCACCAGCCAGCCGCCGACGCCACCGGCGGCGGCATGCACCAGCACCGGCTCGCCGGGCGGCAGCCGCGCGACGTCGTCCAGCAGCATGGCGGCCGTCAGGCCGTGTTCCAGCGCCGCTGCGGCATCGCGCAGCGACAGCGCATCGGGCACGCGCACCAGGTGCTCCAGCGGCACGGCCAGATGGCTGGCGTAAGCGCCCTGCACGCCGGTCGTGAAGGCGACGCGATCACCGACCTGGAACTCGGCGCCGGGCGCGACGTCGACGATCTCGCCCGCGCCCTCCAGGCCCAGGCGCCAGGGCAGGCTGATACCCGGATAGCGGCCCTCGCGCTGGTAGAGGTCGACGAAGTTGATGCCGGCGTATTCGATGCGCACGACGGCCTCGCCGGATGCAGCCTGGGGCGTGGGCAGGGATTGCAGCTCCAGCACTTCGGGGCCGCCGAACTGGTGGACGAAGATGGCTTGCGTGGGCATGGCTTTGGCCTCCGGCGTTAACGTGGCGCCAATGTCCGCCTCAGGCGCACGCCGCGCCAGCGAGGCTTTCGCACACCGGCTGTGCCGATTTCTCAACACCATGCGCGAGCGCCTGCCACCCCTGTTCTCCCTGCAAGCCTTCGAGGCCGCCGCCCGCCTGGGCAACTTCAGCCGTGCGGCCACCGAGCTGCACCTGACCCCCGGCGCCATCAGCCGCCAGGTGCGCCAGCTGGAGGACTGGTGCGGCCAGACCCTGTTCGAGCGCGTCGGCAACCAGATGCGGCTGACGGCCGAGGGCCGCGAGCTGCTGGCCCGGCTGGGCGGGCCGCTGGCGGCCCTGCACGAAGCCGTCTATCCCGAACCGGATGCTGCGCACACGACGCTGCAGATCGCCACCCTCGGCTCGCTGGCACGCGCCTGGCTGCTGCCGCGGCTGGACCGCTTCATCGCGTTGGCGCCGCAGGTGCGCCTCATCGTGCAGACCGACTACGCCCTGGTGCGCCCGCCGCCGCGCGTGGCCCTGGTGGCCTTGCGCCATGGCCGGCCCGAGGATGGCGGCGAGATCCTGTTCGGCGACCGCCTGCTGACCGTCGCCACGCCGGCACTGGCCCGCGAACTGGGATCCGACGCCGCACGCTGGCCGGCCGCCCGTCTGCTCAGCCATGTGACCGGCGACGCACCGCTGTGGCAGGCCGCGGCGGGCGCCACCGCGCAGGCGGAAGGGCCGGCCTTCAACGATGCCGCCGTCACGCTGGACGCGGCCGAAGCGGGCTTGGGGCTGGCGGTCACGCGGCTGTCCCTGGCCCTGCCGCGGCTGCTCGCGGGCAAGCTGGTGCAGGCGCATCCACTGCTGCTGCCGTCGCCGCGCGCCAATCTGCTCGTCATCCGCGAAGACGCCGCCGCCCTGCCCGTCGTGAAGCGCTTCGCGGCCTGGGTGCGCAAGGAGGCCGCCGCCACGGCCGCCGACTTGAAGGCCTGGGCGCCGGCCTGACTTGATCGCCATGCAGTCTGGCCTGTTCGACGACCTCCCGCCTTCGCCAGGCGCCTTGCCGCCGGGCCTGCGCTACGAGCCGGCCTTTCTGTCAGCACAGGAAGAAGCCGCGCTGACGGCCCTCGTGCAGCAGCTGCCGCTGCGCGAAGCGAAATACAAGAGCTACACCGCCCGCCGCCGCGTCGTCAGCTTCGGCGGTCAGTTCGACTACGACAGCAACGAGCTGCTGCCGTCGACGCCGTTGATCGACGAATTGCATCCGCTGCGCGAACGTGTCGCGCATTGGGCCGGCGTCGACGCGCAGGCCCTTGTGCACGTGCTGGTCGCCGAATACTCACCCGGCACGCCGCTGGGCTGGCATCGCGATGTGCCCGACTTCGAGGACGTCTTCGGCGTGTCGCTGGGCAGCGCGGCGCTGCTGCGCTTCAGGCCCTACCCGCCGCACAACCCGAGGCGTGAAGATGTCGTCAAGCTGAGCGTCCAGCCGCGCTCCGTCTATGCATTGCAGGGCGAGGCACGCTGGGGCTGGCAGCACAGCGTCGCGCCGGTGGACGCGCTGCGCTGGTCGATCACCTTCAGGACTGCGCGGCAGAAGTCACGACCGCCGGCATGACGCCCCGGACCCATGGGATGAGAATCGGACGGCCATGCCGTCTCCCTCTCGTCTGCGTCGCCAGCTGCTGGCGCTGCCCCTCGCCGCGGCGCTGCCGTCGGCCCGTGGCGCCGGCACGCCGCAGACGCTGCGCCTGCCCGACCCCAATGCCTACAGCGCCCATGGCGGTTTCTTCATCGAGGCCCTGAAGCTGGCCCTGAACAAGACGGCCGACGGCGAGCCCCTGCCCACCCTCGTCCATGCGGCGCCCGACCTGCCGCGCCCACGCATGCGCCAGATGCTGCAGGACGGCCACCTGGACCTGATGTGGAGCACCACCACGCCCGAGCGCGAGGCCCAGGCGCTGGCGGTGCGCTTCAATCTGCTCAAGGGCATCAACGAGCTGCGCTTCCTGCTCGTGCGCGCCGCCGACCTGCCCACGCTGCGCCCGCTGCGTACGCTGGAGACGCTGCGCAAGCTGCGAGCCGGCGCGGGCACCTACTGGAGCGATGCGCAGATCCTGAAGGCCAATGGCTTCAACGTCGAGACGGCCACCAAGTCCGACCTGTTGTTCCGCATGCTCAAGGCCGGCCGCTTCGACTTCATCCCGCGCACCCGCGAGGAGATCGACGAGGAGCTGCTGCACTACGCCGACCAGGGCTTCGCGGAGCTGCCCGGCGTGGCCCTGCAATACAAGCAGCCGCTGTATTTCTTCGTGACGCGCGACAAGCCGCAGCTGGCCGAGCGGCTGCAGCGCGGTCTGGCGCTGGCGGCGGCCGACGGCAGCTTCGACGCCCTCTTCCTAGCCGAACCCGGTCTGAAGGCGGCGCTGGCCCAGCTGCGGAGCTACACGGGCGTGCGGTTGCAGCTGAAAGCGCTGGAGGCCGAGGCCCCGCGCTGAGCGGCGTCCACCGGAAACAGGCATTCGGGCCGAGCGCCGGGCCGCTCCCTAGCCGGCCCGTCTGGCGATGTGCGTGCCGGTTGATCCGGCATGCCTCGCCGTCCCCACGGGGGCTGAGGCCGGACACGGCAAGTCCTGTGGACTTGTCGTGCCTGCCGAAGAGCAGCCGCTTTGTCGGCTGCGCGGTCTGCAAGACCGACCCGGTGCACCCGCGTTCAGCGCGGTGCGACGGGGCGAAGGGCCCTCAATTCACTGCGCTCGCCGCCTTGGCCGGCAGCGCTTCCACCTTCTCCACCTTGGGGTCGTCCCAGGTGCCGGTGATGTGGAACTCGCGCGTGTTGGCCGCGGCCACCGGGCGGCTCAGGATGAGCTGGGCCAGGAAGGCGCCCAGCGCGATGGCCGGGTTGATGGCCGCATAGGCCAGCGACGCGCCGCCGGCCGAGACCTCGGGCACGACGACGACGCGCAGCTTCTGCGTCTCGGCCGCCAGGTCGGTGCTGCCGTCCACCAGCACGGCCGCCTGCAGGCCGCGGATGCGGATGTTGTCGCTGCGGGCGATGCCGGCGGTGATCTTGACGTCGCCGGTCACCCCGTCGAAGACAAAGCCCTCGGCGAAGACGTCGCGGAAGTCCAGCAGGAAGCGGCGCGGCAGCGACTGCAGGCTGAGCACGCCGAGCAGCCGCCCGACACCGGGCTCGGCCTTCAGGAAGGTGCCGGTGTCGAGCTGCACATTCAGCGCGCCGGCCATGCTGGCGTAATGCGGCGCCAGCGGCGAGCCGTCCCAGCCCACCTGGCCGGCCAGCACGCCCTTGCCGCCGCGCAGCACCTGGCCCTGGCCGAGGCGCTCCAGCAGCTTGCCGGCATCGGCGATGTCGAGCTTCCAGTCGAGCTGGGTGCGGCGCTTGGCGCCGGCCTCGCCGCCCCAGCGCCCGCTGGCGTGCAGCGTCGCATCGGGCGACTGGATCTGCAGCTTCTCCAACTTCCAGTCACGCGCGGCGGCCGGGGCCTGGGCCAAGACTTCCAGGCGGCCCAGGCGCTTGCCGCGCAGCTCGAAGTCGTCGACCTCGATGTCCAGCGACGGCAGCGGGCTGCTGTTGGCGTCGGCCTTGCCCGGGTCGATGAGCTCGCTGACCGAGTCGGCCTCCTGGCGCGGCAGCGACAGGCGCGACAAGCGGGCCTGCACGGCCTCGATCTGGCCGCCCTTGACACCCTTCAATTCGATGCGGCCGGAAATCTGCTCGGCGTCGACATTGACGCGCCAGTTGGCGCCATCGCGTGCCACCAGCGCCGTCGCACGGCCGAGCTGGCGGCCACCGATCTTGAGCGCCTGGCTGCGCAGCGCGATCTGGCTGGGCAGCAGGCCGGCGTCGTCGGCACCCTCGCCACCTCCAGCACCACCCGCGCCGCCCGCCAGCCCGCCAAGGCGCTGCTGCCAGGCATCGAGGTCCAGGGCCGCGACATTGACCTGCAGCAGCACGCCGCTGGCGGGCAGCGCAGGCAGCTTGTCCTGCACGGCCAAGGCGCCGCGCAGCACCTGGGAGCTGGGGCCGGAGATGTCACGTTGCAGCTGGGCCTGAAGCAAAGGCGCCGCGGGGGTGCCCACTTCGAGACGAAGCTCATCACGGCCCGCCGCGGTGGGCGTCATCAACAGGCGCAGCGGCAGCACCGCATCGGCTTCCTTGCGCCCGGGCGCGGGCAGGTCCAGGGCCAGCCCCTGCAGATTGCTGGACACGCTGAGTTCGCTCTGGCCGTCCTTGGGAATGGCGAGCTGGAAACGGTAGGCCGTCTGGCCGCTGGCGGCCTGGGCGAGGCGGGTCACGGCGCCCAGCTCGGTGGCGCGGCGCAGGCCGTCGGCGGTGGCCTGGCCCTGCACGGCAAAGCGCATGCCGCCGCCCGCTTGCGTGCCGCCTTCGATGCCGGCGTCGCCGCCCAGCAGCCGGGCCGTCACGCCGACGAGCTGCAGGCCCTTGCGGTCGAAGTCGATGCGGCCGCGCACGCCCGCCAGCGGCGGCAGCTCGGGGCGCAGCTTGACGTCCACGCCGGCGGGCTGGAGCTGGCCCTTGACGTTGGTCTCCTTCACGTCGTCCAGCGGAATGCCGATGCCGAGCTTGAGCGCGACCGGGCCCTGGGCCGTGGTGGTGCCCAGCGCATGGCCCAGCCATTCGTCCAGCGGCGAGGCGCGCACGAAGCGCAGCAAGTCGGCGCCCGCGCCGCGGCCATTGCCGTCGAGCTGCAGCAGGCGGCCATGGTGCAGGTCCTTGATGCCGCCGTTGACGTCGCTGAGCTCATAGCCCAGTACCTTGGCGTGGCCGTCCTTGATGAACATGCCGGCGCGCTCGAAGACGAGTTCGGCGTCCACGCCTTCCATGGCCGGCCAGTTGGTGCCGTTGTCGCTCGGCGGCACATAGGCCAGCGTGACGCCCTGGGCATGGGTGACCACCTTGAAGATGCCGGTGGACTTGGGCGCATCGAAGGGGAAGTCGGCCAGCTCGCCCTTGAGCCTGACCGTGGTGTTGTGCGCTTCGCCGCCGAGGATGGCGCGGGCCACATAGCTGCGCGTGTTCACCAGACGCGCCGGGATGTAGCGCGCCACGCGCGTCGCCTCCACACGCTGCAGGCGGCCGTTCAGGTCGATATAGCCCGGCGTGGTGGCGCCGGCCTGGCGCTTCCAGCTGACGTCGAACTCAGCGCTGACGTCGGGGGTCTGCAGCTGCAGCTCGCGCAGCTTCAGCTCGACGTCACCGGGCGTCTTGCCATTGGCCTGGGGCAGTTGCCAGAGCATCTGCGTGGACAGCCGCGTGATGGGCAGATGCGGGTCTTCGAACAGCCCCGGCAGCTCGACCTCGCCGTCGTGCACGGCCAGCTTGGCGGAGCCGCCGCGCTCGCTGGCGTCCAGCTCCACGCTGGCGCCGCGCAGGCCGGGGCGGCCGATATGGCCGTCCTGCTCGGCAGGCCGCGCGGCAATCGCCAGGCCATCGATCTGGGCTTTGACGCGGTAAGTGCGCGGCGCGTCCAGCGTGCCCTGCCACTGGCCGCTCAAGGCCGTCAGCACGCCGCGCGGCTCCAGCTCGGTCAGCAGCTTGTGCGCGCGCTCGCCCAGGGGCAGGCGCTGGCCGATCTGGGCCATCAGCGCGAAGTCCAGGCGCTGGGCATTGAGCTCGCCGCCCAGCACTTCGTCGGCCTTGCCGAGCTGCAGCACCACGCCCCAGTCCGAGCGCGGCCAAGCCACGACGCTGCCGTCGGTGTCCCGGCTGACAAAGCCGAGCTGGCGGGCTTGCAGGCTCAAGCGGTCCTTGGCGCGGGCCAGGTCGAGCCGGCCTTCGATATGGTCCAGATCCAGCTCCTGCGCGGAATCCAGCAGCTTGAGCCGCACCGAGCGCAGGGCGAGGTCCAGCGTCGCGGCCGTGGGGCTGCCGTCCTTGATGTCGGCCCAGGCGCGCACGGCGCCATCACCTTCGCTGAGCTGGAAGGGCAGGTCAACATGGCGCTTGAGCTGGCTCAGGTCGGCGCGCGGCAACTCGGCATAGGCCTGGCCGCTCCAGTGCTGGAACTCACCGGGGCGCTTCAGCAGGCTCTGCGTGAACTGGCCGCGCAGCGTGAAACGCCGGCCCCAGTCGGGCGGCGGCGTCGCGTCCAGGCGCAGCGAATGGCGGCGCAGGCCGTTGCGCATGATGAAGTTCAGCTCGGACAGCTCCAGCGGCCGGGCATCGGCACGCTTCTCGTCCACCCAGCGCACGCGGCCGTTGACGATGGCGAGCTCGGGCTGGCTGAACAACCAGTCCATGCCGGCCTCGGTGGTGCCGGCGTCGGTCTTCTCGGCCTCATCCAGGCCCAGGCCGGCGATGAAGATGCGGCCCTGGGCGTCGCGGCGGATGGTGAGCTCGGGCGCGTCGACCAGCAGCTGGGAGAAGCGCGGCTCCAGCGCGAGCAGGGACTGGGCAGACAGCACGGCCGCCACGCGCGGCAGCCGCAGCGCCGGGCGGCCGGCGGCGTCCAGCACCTGCACATCGCCCAGTTCCATGCGCGGCATCCAGCCACCGGATTCGACCGTGATGCGGCCGATGCGCAGTTCTACCCCCAAAGCCTTTGAGGCTTCCTTTTCCAGCCAGGGGCGCCAGTCATTGGCGTGCGGGAGAATGGCCCAGTGCAATACAGCCCAGGCCATCACCCCCAAAGCCCACAGCAGGGCCAGCACCAGCACGGCCCAGCGCAGGCTGTGCCAGCACAGGCGCAAAGGCCAGCGCGAAGCGCGTGTACAGCGGTGGAGGGCGGCCGAGAAGAAGTCAGACACGGTGTCTTGGGGCACGTGAAATGTCGGCCGGCAGTCAATCTAGCACAGGGTCATGAGCGCACTGTTTCCCGTTCTTGCTGAGCACAGCCGCTATGTGCAGCGGGTTCGCCGCCGATATGCGGCGGAGTTGCCACTGTTGCAACCGGGCCTGCCCGACCGGGGCGTCATTGCTGCGCTGATCGAGACTTTGGCCACGACCCGGCCGTTGGCCAGCGCCCTGCGCGTGGCCCGCCACCWGGTGCTGGAGCGCCTGGCGGTGCTGGATATCGAACAGTGCGCCACTGTGGAAGATGTCACGCTGGCCATGACGCATCTGGCCGAGGTGACGCTGGACAAGGCCCTGGCCGCGGCCCGCACCGAGCTGGACGCCCTCCACGGCGAACCCCGCACCGCGGAGGGGGGCGACATCGCCTTTTGGGTGCTGGGCATGGGCAAGCTGGGCGCCCGCGAGCTGAATGTCTCGTCGGACATCGACCTCATCTACGTTTACGAAGATGACGGCCAGACGCAAGGTTCACGGCCTGTCAGTGCCCACGAATACTTCTCCAGCGTCGCCAAACGGCTCTACGCGCTGATCGGCGACGTGACCGACGACGGCCAGGTCTTTCGCGTCGACCTGGCGCTGCGGCCCAATGGCAAGAGCGGCCCGCCGGTCGTCAGCCTGGGCATGCTGGAGGAATATTTCCTCGTGCAGGGCCGCGAGTGGGAGCGCTTCGCCTGGCTGAAGAGCCGCGTCGTCGCGCCGCTGTCGGGCATGGGCGGGCCGGGCGACGCCCGCACGCTGCAGCTGCGCCACCTCGTCACGCCCTTTGTCTACCGCCGCTACCTGGACTACGGCGTCTTCGAGGGCCTGCGCCAGCTGCACGGCAAGATCCGCAGCGAAGCCAAGGCCCGCGCCGCCGGCCGGCCGGAGCGCGCCAACGACGTCAAGCTGTCGCGCGGCGGCATCCGCGAGATCGAGTTCATCGTGCAGCTGCTGCAGGTCGTGCGCGGCGGCCAGTTCCCCGAGATCCGCACCCGCTCCACCGTCAAGGCGCTGGCCCAGCTGGCGGCAGGCGGGCTGATGAAGGCCGAGACCGCAGAGAAGCTGACGGCCGCCTATGTCTTCCTGCGCCGCGTCGAGCACCGCATCCAGTTCCTGGACGACCAGCAGACCCATTGCCTGCCGCAAGGCGACGCCGACCTGGCCTGGATTGCCGCGTCGCTCGGGCTGAAATGCTCGCGCGAAGCCTGCGAGCTGTTCGAGCAGCTCGGCGAGGTGCGCGAACTGGTCGCGACCGAGTTCGACGCGCTGCTCCACGAGGGCGGCAAGCCCCAGGGCGGCTGCAAGGGCGGCCAGTGTGGCGGCCCCAAGCCGGCCGTCGATGGCGAGGACTTCCTGAACGGCCTGCCGCCCGAGCTGGCCGCCGCCGTGCGCGCCCTGGCCGACACGCCGCGCGTGCAGGGCCTGCGCGAGGAATCGCGCCAGCGCCTGGCCAAGCTCTTCCAGCGCGCGGCCCAGGCCGTGGCGGCCGAGGAATGCTCGCTGGACGCGGCCCTGCGCTTTGTCGACTGGGTCGGCCCGCTGCTGCGCCGCGAGAGTTACCTCGCCCTGCTGGTCGAGCGTCCCGCCGTGCAGCAGCGCCTGCTGCGCCTGCTCGGCCTGGCGCGCTGGCCGATGCGCTATCTGATGCAGCACCCCGGCGTCATCGACGAACTCGCCGACCCGCTGCTGCTGACCGCCCGCTTCGACCGCGAGGCCTTCATCACCGACCTGCTGGACCGCGAGCAGGGCTGGGTGCGCAGCGGCGAGGCCGACGAGGAAGCGCTGCTGGACACGCTGCGCCGCGCCCACCACGCCGAGGTCTTCCGCACGCTGGTGCGCGACGTCGAGGGCCGCATCACCGTCGAGCAGGTGGCCGACGACCTGTCGCTGCTGGCCGACGCCGTGCTGCAGATCGCCATCACCTGGGCCTGGGCGCGCTTTGGCAAGGCGCATCGCCCCGATCCTCGCCTGGCCGTCATCGCCTACGGCAAGCTCGGCGGCAAGGAGCTGGGCTATGGCGGCGACCTGGACGTGGTGTTCGTCTTCGACGACGAGGACGAGAACGCCAGCGAGATCTACGGCGCCTTCGTTCGTCGTTTGATCACCTGGCTGACGCTGCGCACCGCCGCCGGCGAGCTGTTCGACATCGACACCGCGCTGCGGCCGAATGGCAATTCGGGGCTGCTGGTCACGTCACTGGCTCACTTCGAGGCCTACCAGACCGGCCGCGGCAGCAACACGGCCTGGACCTGGGAGCACCAGGCCATCACGCGGGCGCGCTTCTGCGCCGGCAACGCCGAGCTGGCCGAGCACTGCGAGGGCGTGCGCCGCCAGGTGCTGACGGCGCCGCGTGACGGCGAGGCGCTGAAGACCGAGGTGCAGGCCATGCGCGAGAAGGTGCGCGCAGCGCGCCCGGTGCGCGAAGGCCTCTTCGACGTGAAGCACAGCGAGGGCGGCATGATGGACGCCGAGTTCGCGCTGCAGACCCTGGTGCTGGCGAATGGCGCCGACCACCCCGAGCTGCTGGACAACCTCGGCAATATCGCGCTGCTGCAGCGTTGCGAGGCCGTCGGGCTGCTGCCGAGCGGCGTGGGTGTCGGCGCCGCCAATGCCTACCGCGAGCTGCGGCGCGTGCAGCACAAGGCCAGGCTGGATGAGCAGTCCACCGCGCTGGATGCCGAGGCTGCCGCGCCGCTGCAGATTCATCGCGATGCCGTCCAAGCGCTGTGGCAAGCCGTCTTTGGCTGACGCTGTGCGCGGCGCTGGCCGCGCTGTCCCTGCTGGCCTGGCCGCTGCCGCGCGAGGTGCTGGACTGGCAGCCCGCTCTCCTTGCATCGCAGCCCTGGCGCGCCATCAGCGCCGCCTTCGTGCACTGGACGCCGCTTCACCTGGCCGCCAATCTCGCCGGCTGCGCGGTGCTGGCCCTGCTCGGCTGGCGCGCCCACCTGGGCCCGCGTGAAGCCCTCGCTGCCCTCATCGCCCTGCCCCTGACCCAGCTCGGCCTGCTGCTGCGTCCCGAGCTGCTGCACTACGCCGGCCTTTCCGGCGAGCTGCATGCGCTGGCGGCCATTGCCGCGTTGACGCTGTTCACGCGCCGCAGCCGGGAGCACTTCGTCGGTGCGGCCATCGTGGTCGGCCTCGTCATCAAGCTCGTGCTCGAACATCCGCTGGGCCCGGTGCTGCGCGACACCCCCGGCTTCGACTTCGCCGTGGCCCCTTTTGCCCATCTGAGCGGCGCCGTCGCCGGCGCCCTCGCCTGGGGGCTGACAATGCGGGCAACATCAAGATCACCGAGGACCCGGCATGGGACGTGAAGCCAGTTGTACCGCCCGCGTGGGCACCGAGACCGCCGAGGTCACCGCCCTGCTCGAATCGACCACCGTCGTGCTGCGCGGCGCCATCAAGCGCAAATGGGAGATCGCCGCGCTGCAGAACCTGCGCATCGACGGCGAGGAATTGCGTTTCGAGGTGGGCGAAGAAGCCGCCGCCCTGGTTTTGGGCGAAAAGGAAGCCGGCAAGTGGCTGAAGAAGCTGCAGACGCCGCCGCCCACGCTGGCCGCCAAGCTCGGCGTCAGCGCCGAGAACCCGGCCCTGCTGATCGGCCCGACCGTCGGCGCGCTGGACCCGGCCCTGGCCGAGGCGCTGGCCGGCGGCATCACGACCAATCTGCGCGAGGCGCGCATGCTGGTGGCGGTGCTGAGCAAGGCGTCGGAACTGCCGCGCATGGCCGAGTTCCATGCCGACATGATCTGCAAGACGGTCTGGGTGGTGCACCCCAAGGGCCCGGATGCCGACCCTTCGGACGCCGAGGTGCGCGTGGCGATGCGCGGCTGGGGCTATGTGGACAACAAGACCAGCGCCGTGTCGGACGCGCTGACGGCGACGCGCTGGGTGCGCAGCGAACCGCCGCCGCCCAAGAAGCGGGTGCGCAACCGCTAGATGACGTTGGCCTCGATGAGGGGCCGGTTGTCGAGCAGGCGCTGCGGCGTCAGCGCGGCGATCAAGGGGGCCTCCAGGCCAGCGATCAGCCGGGCCATCGAATGGCCCACGGCCGGCGACTGCTGCATGCCGTGGCCCGAGAAGCCGCAGGCCGTGAACGCATTCGCGTAACCGGGCAAGCGGCCGGCCAGGCCGTTATGGTCGAAGGCATTCATCTCGTAGTAGCCGGCCCAGGCCGAACGCACGCGCAGCGCCTCCAGCGCCGGCACGCGCGCGGCGAGCGTGGGCCAGAGCTGCTCGTCGAAGAGGCCATGGTCGATGTCGTGCAGCGGCGCTTCGTCGGGGTCATCGCCACGCGGCGGGCCGCCGGCCAGGATCAGCGAACCCTCGGTGCGAAACCAGAAGCCGCTCGGGTCGATGACCAGCGGGCAGCCGGGCAATGAGGCTGGTGTCTCCAGCACGAAGACATCGCGCTTCTTTGCGTGGACCGGCAGTTCAACACCGAGCGCTGAACCCAAGGGCGCACTCCAGGCGCCGGCCGCGATGACAAAGGCGTCGCCGCCCACGAGCGAGCCGTTGGCGCAGCGCACGGCCGTCACGCGTTCGCCGGCCGTGTCGAAACCCACCACCTCGGCATCGATGACGCGCACCCCACAAGCCTTGGCCTTGCGCCGGAAGGCCCGATGCAAGGCCGGACCGTCGAACCAGCCTTCGCCGCTCAGGCCGAGCGAGCCCAGCGTGAGATCGCCAACGGCCAACCAGGGGAAACGCGCCGCCAGTTCGGCAGGGCTCAGCAGCGCGACGTCGACGCCTTCCGCGCGCTGCACGGCGTGCACCTCGCGCAGCGTCGCCTCCCCTGCTGGGGTGGCGAGGTAGAGATAGCCCGGCTCGACGAGACCGATGGCGGGGCTGTCATCCGCCGTCGCCAGCTCGTCCGCCGCGCGACGCAGGAACTCGACGCTCCACCGCGACAAGGCCATGTTGGCCGGCTGGGAGAACTGCTGGCGGATGGAGCTCAGCGACAGCGAGCTCGACGCCCGCGAATAGCTGGGATCGCGCTCGATGACGGTCACCGTCGCGCCATGGTCGCGGGCGAGAAAGCAGGCGGTGGCGGCGCCCATCACGCCGCCGCCAATCACGGTCACTTCGAACATGCTGGCAGCATACGCAGCATGCGACAGACCCAACTTGATCCCCGCGCCATCGCCCTGCTGCTGCTGTGCTGCCTGCTCTGGGGCATCAACCAGGTGGCCGCCAAGGCCGCGCTGACCGAGATTGCGCCGCTCTGGCAGGCCGGCCTGCGCTCCGCCGTGGCGGGCGTGCTGGTCTGGCTCTGGTCGATGTCGCGCGGCATCCGCCTGTTCGAGCGCGACGGCAGCCTCTGGGGCGGCCTGATCGCGGGCCTGCTGTTCGCGGCCGAGTTCGGCTGCATCTTTGTCGGCCTGCAGTACACCAGCGCCTCGCGCATGGTCGTCTTCATCTATCTGGCGCCCTTTGTCGTCGCCCTGGGCATGCCGTGGATCGCGCGCGGCGAGGCGCTGTCGGCGCGGCAATGGATCGGCCTGGTGCTGGCCTTCGGCGCCATGGCCTTTGCGTTCGCGGAAGGCTTCTCGGCGCCGGGCACACCCATGCAGTGGTGGGGCGACGCGCTGGGCGTGGCCGCCGCCGTGCTGTGGGGCGGCACGACGCTGGCCATCCGTGCGACCAAGCTGAGCAGCGCTCCCGCCGAGAAGACGCTGCTCTACCAGCTGGGGGTGTCCGCCCTGACCTTGTGTGCAGCGGCCGTCTTGACGGGAGAAGCCCTGCCCCTGCACTGGTCGCCGCGCCTCATCGGCCTGTTCGGCTTCCAGGCCGTCGTCGTCACCTTTGCCAGCTATCTGGTGTGGTTCTGGCTCATTCGCCACTACGCGGCCACCAAGCTGTCCGTCTTCACGCTGAGCACGCCGCTGTTCGGTCTGCTGGCGGGCGCCCTGCTGCTGGGCGAAGGCATCAGCGCCCGCCTGGTCGCGGCGCTGGCGGCCCTCGCCGTGGGCATCGTGCTGGTGAACCGCTAAGCGGCGCGGCCTTGGCTCACGAATCCCCCGCGGCCGATGCCGCCGATTTGGGCTTGTCCGCCGCGTCGTCTTTTTTCTTCTCGGGTGGCGCCCCCTTGACGAAGATCTGCACGCTTTCGCTGAAATCCCCGGTCGAGTCGGTGGCCTGCAGGACGTAGCGCCCCTTGGCCTTCTTGCCGAACTGGACCTTGGCTTGCAGGCCGGCGGTGCCCAGAGAAGTCGTCGTCAGCGAACCCAGATCCTCACCCAAGGCCCCCTGCAGCATCGCGACCGGAGAACCCACATTGGGTTGGGTCACGACAAAGCTGTAGGTCTCTCCGGCCTGCACAACGATGCTCTCGCTGGGCGTGACCCGGATGCCTGAGTCGCTGGGGCAGCCGGCGACACGCCTGACCACCTTGGTCTGCGCCCTGAAATGCAGGACCGTCGCAGCGACCGGGCGACGTGCGGCGTAGAGATCCTCGATGCGCAGTGCCAGTTGTTCCGTGTCGCAACGCGCCCGACCTCCTTTGACCCAGCAGACCTCTCGAGGCTTGGCCAGGTCTTCGAACTTGCTCTTGTAGCCGCCGATGAGCTTCTCCTGGGCTTCCTCGGCCTGGCGTTGCCTGGCCTGCTTCAGCGTGCTCTCGATCAGGCCCTGCAGCTTTTCCAGTTCCTCCATCGTCAGCTTGGCGGGAGCCGGCGGCTTGGCGGGCGGGGGCTTGGGCGCGGGAGGCGGTGCGGCTTTCACGCCGGAAGCCGCAGCAGCCGGCGCCGAGGCCGCGGCTGCGGGCGCTGACGCGGCCTGCTGAGCCGCAACGGCGTTGGCTGCCATGACGGCCGCGAGCGAACTTCCCATCATCGACACGCCCGGACCACCCAGCACGGCCCAGCGCTGCGAAGCACGTGGCGTGGCCATGGCGGCGAATTTCCGTGCATCGAAGGCGGCTGGAAGACTGCTGCTACTGCTGCCGTTCGTGGTATCGGCCTGGTCTTCGGCGGTATCGCTGCCGATCTTCTTGAAACCCGACACGATGTCCTGGGCGCTGGACAGCGACACATCGGCCGCCTTCAGGTCGGGCTGGGCCGCGCGGATCAGCCCGTTGACGGTGCTGACGATGGAGTGAGCCCGTTCCTGGATCTCACGCCCGGAACCGACCACCGCCTGCAGCAGCTTCTTGCCGTCTTCCAGGGTGCGGCGGGCATAGCCCAGCGCCTTCTCGGCATCGCGGATGGTGCGAGGCAGATGGGGGCGCTTCTCGATCTCGGGAGGCAAGGTCGTCGTGAGCTTGCCGACCGCTGCCGACAATTCCTCGGGGCTCAGCTTGGCGGGCTGCGCTGGCGCCACGCCTGGCTTCTTGGCCTTGCCGGACTTGTCGGCCGCCGCAGGCTTGTCGGGCAGGGCATCGTTGGCGGCGATCAGGGCCCTGACGGCGTCGGCTTCCCACTGCTGCGCATGCACCTGCCCCTCGGCCACGCCGACGCGGGCCGACGCCACGGCCCGCTCCAGAGCGTCGATCTCCTTGGACAGCTTCGCCAACGCATGCTGCAGGGTCTGGACGTTGTCGGCTTCCACGACATCCGCCTGCTTGTACAGCGGCATCAGCAGCGGTGCCGACTGGCGCAGCAGGCAGGTCAAGGCCTGGTAGCCGACGTTGTAGGCCGACTCCTGGCCCTTGTTGAGCGCGTACTCGCTCAGGCCCAGCGACGTGGCCAGCACGGCACCGAGGGCCACCGTGGTCCGCTTGGTCTCGAAGCTGGGTTCGGTCGCCCCGGGAGGGTTGGGCTTGAGCGTGTTGTAGAGGGCGTAACCCGTGATGACCGTCGCCCCGGTGGCGAAGGCCGCCCGCGTGGCCCCGATCTGCCGCATACCGCTGAAGTACTCCTGCCGCACGGCCTCGACCTGCGCAATGGCCTGGTTGGCCTCACCGGCAAACTGGATCTTGTCGCGCTCCGCGCCCTCGGTCTTGGCCGGCTTCATGCCGACGTAGGGATCGAAGAAGGCGCAGCCCGCCACGCTGGCTGCAGCCGCCGCCACCACGAGCAACTGGGGCAGGCGCACCGGACGAAGATGGACACCTTGGCGCATGACCGCCTCCCTCGACTGTTGATATGTGCGCGCACGTTAAGGGGGCCCAACCCGGAAGGCATCCCCAAAAATGATGTCCTGCCTCCTGTCGCCACTGCGCTAGGAGCACCGCGCCGCCCTGCATAGACTGCGTCATTCACCAGGAGACCTCCATGATCACCCTCTGCGGCATCCCGCTCTCGAACTACTACAACAAGGCCAAGCTGGTCCTGCTGGAAAAAGGCATCCCCTTCACCGAGGAATACGTGAAGACGCATTCCCATGCCGAGGAGGTGCTGAGCTGCTCGCCGCTGGGCAAGGTGCCCTTCATCAAGACGCCGCATGGCGCGCTGTGCGAGAGCCAGGCCATCGTCGAATACCTGGAGGCCGCCTATCCCGAGACGCCCAGGCTGATCCCCGCCCACCCCTATGAGGCCGCCAAGGTGCGCGAGCTGATCACCTATGTGGAGCTGCACCTGGAGCTGGTGGTGCGCGAGCTGTACCCGGAAGCCTTTTTCGGCGGCCAGGTCAGCGACGGCACCAAGAAGCGCGTCGCCCGCGTGCTGCCCGAGAACATCGCTGCCTTCAAGCGCCTGGCCAAGTTCGGGCCCTATCTCGCCGGCGACACGTTCACGCTGGCGGACTGCGCCGGCTGGGTCAGCCTGCCGCTGGTGGCCATGTCCACCAAGGCCATCTACGGCGAAGACTTGCTGGCCGCTGGCGGCGTGGACTGGAAGCCCTATGCCAAGCTGATCGGCGAGCGCCCGCATGCCATCAAGGTGGCGGCCGATCGCAAGGCGGACCAGGATAAATCTCTGGCCGCCAACCGCGCCTGACATGAAGCCCCTCGTCCAGGGAAGGCCCTGGCCGGGACCGCGCTGCGGCCAGTGCCC
>NZ_JBFUFR010000036.1:0-66741 GCF_056403315.1 Roseateles sp. P2_H4
GGCAGCGGCTGGCCGCCGGCGTTCTGGGCCGCGATCAACCCATGCTGGCGCAGCGTCTCGAAATCGGCTTCGTTCGCACCGGCGACGAGACGCACCCACTCGCTGCCCGGCTTGCTGGCGTCCAGCACAAGCAGCAGGTTGCGCGCGGTGCGCGACAGCGGCAGGGTGCGCGCGCGAATCTCGGCGCGGCCTGCCTCGGTCTTGGAATACAGCAGCTCGATCACGTTTTCTGGCCTCACCCCTGGTCGGACTCACCGCCCGCAGGGCATCGGGAAGCAATCAGCTCTTGTCCCGCAATTCCCTGCGCAGGATCTTGCCAACGGGCGTCTTGGGCAGTTCGGTACGGAACTCCACGATCTTCGGACGTTTGTAGCCCGTCAGGTTGGCCTCGCAATAGGCGCGAACGTCAGCTTCCGTGACATTCGGGTCTTTCTTCACGATGACAACCTTGACCGCCTCGCCAGCCTTGGCGTCCGGCACACCGACAGCGGCGCATTCCAACACGCCGGGCATCTGCGTGAGGACGTCCTCGACCTCGTTCGGGTACACATTGAAACCGCTGACGAGGATCATGTCCTTCTTGCGGTCGACGATCTTGAAATAACCGCGTTCGTCGACGGTGCCGATATCGCCGGTGCGGAAATAGCCGTCCGCCGTCATGACCTTGGCGGTCTCGTCCGGGCGCTGCCAGTAGCCGGCCATGACCTGCGGGCCGCGGATGGCGATTTCGCCGGGCTGGCCCATCGGCACTTCGTTGCCGTCGTCGTCCAGCAGCTGCAGCTCGGTCAGCGGCATCGGCAGGCCGATGGTGCCGCTGTAGGCGGTGCTGTCGGTCGGGTTGCAACTGGCCGATGGCGAGGTCTCGGACAGGCCGTAGCCCTCGACGATGGGGCAGCCCGTCTTCTCCAGCCACAGCTTGGCCGTGGCCTGCTGCACGGCCATGCCGCCGCCGACGGAGATGACCAGCTTGCTCCAGTCCACCGTGCCGAACTCGGGGTGGTTGGCCATGGCCATGAAGAGGGTGTTCACAGCCGGGAAGCTGTGGAAGCGGTGGTTGGCCAGCTCCTTGAACACGGCCGACAGGTCGCGCGGGTTGGGGATCAACACATTGGCGCCGCCCATGTGCATGGACAGCATCATGTTCGTGTTGAAGCCGAAGATGTGATAAATCGGCAGCGCGCAGATGGTGACGACCTGCTCGCCCTTGGGCACTTTCTTCAGCGCCGGCTGGTACCAGGCTTCGCTCTGCAGGATGTTGGCGACGAGGTTGCGGTGCAGCAGCACGGCGCCCTTGGACACGCCGGTGGTGCCACCGGTGTACTGCAGCACGGCGATGTCGTCAGGACCTAGCTTGGGCGCCTTGTAGGTCAGGCTGCGGCCCTTGGAGACGGCGTCATTGAAGCGGACGGCACCCGGCAGGTCGAAGGCCGGCACCATCTTCTTCACCTTGCGCACGACGTAGTTGACGATCGTGCCCTTGAGCATGCCCAGCATGTCGCCCATGGCCGCCAGGATGACGTGCTTGGTCGGCACGTTCTTGATGACCTGCTGCAGCACCGAGGCGAAGTTCTCGATGATGACGATGGCCTTGGCGCCCGAGTCCTTGAGCTGATGCTCCAGCTCGCGCGGCGTGTACAGCGGGTTCACGTTGACGACCACATAACCCGCCCTCAGCACGGCGGCCACGGCCACCGGGTACTGGAACAGATTGGGCATCATCAGCGCGACGCGGTCACCCTTCTCCAGGCCCAGGCTCTGCAGATAGGCGGCCAGCGCGCGCGAGGCCTCGTCCACCTGCGCAAAGCTGACGCTCTTGCCCATCATCAGATAGGCAGGCTTGTCGGCGTTCTTCTTGAACGAGGTGTCGAGCAGGTCGACAAGGCTGGGGTAGAGCGACACGTTGACGTCGCGCGGCACCTCGGCCGGGTATTGCTTCAGCCAGATCGGCTCCATGCCTTGTCTCCTTCTTTGTTGCGGCGATTCTGACCGAAGGCTGACAGCCGACGGGTCAGGGGATTCGATAGCGCTCTCCAGGGAGCGCTCCCGCGTGCGTTATTCGACGGCCTTCAGCATGTCCTCGACGACCTTCTTGGCGTCGCCGAAGACCATCATGGTCTTGTCCATGTAGAACAGTTCGTTGTCCAGGCCGGCGTAGCCGGCCGCCATCGAGCGCTTGTTGACGATGATGGTCTTGGCCTTGTAGGCCTCCAGGATGGGCATGCCGTAGATGGCGCTGCCCTTCACGTGGGCAGCTGGGTTCACGACGTCGTTGGCACCCAGGATGATGGCCACGTCGACCTGGCCGAACTCGCCGTTGATGTCTTCCATCTCGAAGACCTGGTCATAGGGCACCTCGGCCTCGGCCAGCAGCACGTTCATGTGCCCAGGCATGCGGCCGGCCACCGGGTGGATGGCGTATTTGACGGTGATGCCCTTCTCGGTGAGCTTGGCGGCCAGCTCCTTCACGGCATGCTGGGCGCGCGCCACGGCCAGGCCGTAGCCCGGCACGATGACGACGCTTTCGGCATTGCCGAGCACGAAGGCCGCGTCGTCGGCGCTGCCGCTCTTGACCGGGCGGGCCTTGCCGTCACCCGTGGCGGCCGTGCCGGCCTCGCCCCCGAAGCCGCCCAGGATCACGTTGAAGAAGCTGCGGTTCATCGCCTTGCACATGATGTAGCTCAGGATCGCGCCCGAGCTGCCCACCAGTGAGCCGGAAATGATCAGCATGCTGTTGTTCAGCGAGAAGCCGATGCCCGCCGCCGCCCAGCCGGAGTAGCTGTTCAGCATGGACACGACGACCGGCATGTCTGCGCCGCCGATGGGGATGATCAGCGTCACACCCAGCACGAAGCCCAGGGCGATGACCAGGCCGAAGTCCATCGCGCTCTGGCTGTGCCAGAAACCGAAGATGAAGAAGGCCGCCGCCAGCCCCAGCACGGCATTCAGCGCGTGCTGGCCCTTGAACACCACCGGCGCGCCCTGGAAGAGGCGGAACTTGCTGCCGCCCGACAGCTTGCCCCAGGCGATGACGGAGCCGGTGAAGGTGATGGCGCCGATGAAGGCGCCCAGGGCCAGCTCGATGCGGTTGCCGCCCGGGATGGGCGCCAGCGTGCGCGTGGCCACGCCATCCTCCGGCGGGATGGCGGCCAGGGCCGCATCCATGGCCGGCGTGATGCCGAAGGCCGCCGGCTCAGCGACCGCCGCGACCGCAATAGCCACCGCGGCCAGGCCGATCATGCTGTGGAAGAAGGCGACCAGCTCGGGCATCTTGGTCATCTCGACCGTCTTGGCCCGCCAGGCGCCATAGCCACCACCGACGACCAGGCCCAGCAGCACCCAGGCCAGGCCCACGCCGTGGCCGGCCAGCTTGACGATGAGGGCCGCGGTCGTCAGCACGGCGATGGTCATGCCGACCATGCCGAAGAGGTTGCCGCGGATGGACGTCGTCGGATGCGACAGGCCCTTGAGCGCCTGGATGAAACAGACGCTGGCGATCAGATAGAGCAGCGTGACGAGATTGAGGCTCATGCCTTGCCCTCCTTGGCAGCTGCGGGCTTCTTGTCCTTCTTCTTGAACATCTCCAGCATGCGCCGCGTGACGAGGAAGCCGCCGAAGATGTTGACCGCGGCCAGCGCCACGGCCAGCACGCCCATGCCCTTGGCAAACGGCGTCTCGGTCAGCGCCGCGGCCATCATGGCGCCGACGATGACGATGGCCGAGATGGCGTTGGTGACGGCCATCAGCGGCGTGTGCAGGGCCGGCGTGACGGTCCAGACGACGTGGTAGCCCACGTAGATGGCCAGCACGAAGATGATCAGATTGATGATGGTGTGGTCGACGATTTCCATGCTCAGTTCCTCGTGACTTGGCCGTCTTGCGTGACGCGGCAGGCCGCGACGATGTCGTCATCCAGCGGCACGTTGAACGCACCCTCCTTGGTGATGACGAGCTTCAGGAAGTCCAGCACGTTGCGGGCATAAAGCGCCGACGCATCGGCTGCGACCAGGGCCGGCAGATTGGTCTCGCCGACGATGACGACACCATGCTTGACAACGGTCTTGCCGGCTTCCGTCAGCGGGCAGTTGCCGCCGGCCGTGGCTGCGATGTCGACGATGACCGAGCCCGGCTTCATGGCCTTGACCATGTCCTCGGTGACCAGCACCGGCGCCGCGCGCCCGGGGATCAGCGCCGTCGTGACGACGATGTCGGCCGCCGCCACACGCTTGGCCACTTCGGCCTTCTGCCGGTCCAGCCAGCTCTGCGGCATGGGCCGCGCATAGCCGCCCACGCCCTCGGCCGCTTCCTTCTCCTCGGCCGTCTCGTAGGGCACGTCGATGAACTTGCCGCCCAGCGACTCGACCTGCTCCTTCACCGAAGGCCGCACATCGCTGGCCTCGATGACGGCGCCCAGGCGCTTGGCCGTCGCGATCGCCTGCAGGCCCGCGACGCCGACGCCAAGGATGACGACGCGCGCGGCCTTCACCGTGCCGGCCGCCGTCATCAGCATCGGGAAGAAGCGCTGGTATCTGTCGGCCGCGATCATGACGGCCTTGTAGCCGGCGATATTGGCCTGGCTGGACAGCACGTCCATGCTCTGGGCCCGCGTCGTGCGCGGCGCGGCTTCGAGCGCGAAGCTCGTCAGGCCTGCACCGGCCATGGCCGTGAGGCCGTCGCGGTCGAAGGGGTTGAGCATGCCGACCAGGGCCGTGCCGGGCTTCATCAGCGGCAGCTCGTCGGCACCGGGTGCGCGCACCTTCAGCACCAGCTCACTGCCAAGCGCCGCGGCCTGGTCGACGATCTCGCAACCGACCGCCTCATAGGCGGCATCGGTGACGCTGGCGGCGACGCCGGCACCACTCTCGATGCGCAGCGTGTGGCCAGCGGCCTTCAGCTTCTTGGCCGTCTCTGGCGTGACGGCCACGCGGGTCTCTCCGGCCGCGCGTTCGCGCGGGACGCCGATCTGCATGGAAGCTCCTGTCGGGGGGAAGGGGTCGCGGCAGCTTACACAATGGATGCGCCACCCTGGTGCGGGAATTCGAGAGGAAGTTTCATGGCTGGTACAGATAGGTTTCGCCCCAGCGTCACTGTCGCGGCGGTGATTGCGCGTGGGGACCGCTACCTTTTGGTGGAGGAAGACACCCCCGAGGGCCTGAGGTTGAACAACCCGGCAGGCCATCTGGAGCTGGGCGAAACGCCCATCGAGGCCGTCGTGCGCGAAGCGCTGGAGGAGACGGCACGGGCCTTCACGCCCGAGGCTTTCCTGGGCGTCTACCTGGCCCGCTTCGTCCGCCCGGCGCGTTTAGAGGATGTCACCTATGTGCGGCTGGCTTTCAGTGGTGCAGTGGGCGAGGAGATCGCCGGGCGCGCGCTGGACGAAGGCATACACCGCACGCTGTGGCTGAGCCTGGACGAGATCCGCGCCAGCCAGCATCGCCACCGCAGCCCGCTGGTGCTGCGCTGCATCGAGGACCACGCCGCCGGGCGCCGGCTGCCGCTGGACAGCGTGAATTCCGACGCATCGCTGGCCGAGCCGCGGCGCCTGGGCTAGGGTCACAATGCCGCGCGATGCCCCCTAAGCCCTCCCGCTTCCACCGCCAGCGTCTGGCCGCCTGCCTGGCGTTGCCGCTGGGTTGGGTTTTGGGTGCGGCGGCCCAAGCCCAGCCGCTGCAGATCGCCAGCTGGGATCGCGCGACGAATCCGCTGATCGGCATCAGCGAAGCGGTGCTGACGCGGCTGTACGCCGACGTCGGCCAGCCCATGCAGTTCATCGACCTGCCCGCGCGCCGGGCCGGCCTGCAACTGGCCAGTGGCGAGATGGATGCCAACACGCACCGGGCGCGCGACTACATCGAGGCCAACCCCGCCGTCGTCGCCGTGGCCACGCCGCTGGGCCAGGTGCAGCTGCGCGCCTACACGCGCGACCCGACGCTGCGGCTGACGGGCTGGGCCGACCTGCCCCGCTGGCGTGTCGCCCACCTGCGCGGCATCGTGCGCGTGGAGCAGCTGATGCCTGCCGGCGTGCACCGCGTCGAGGCCGGCAACCTGCGCGAGCTGTGGCGGCTGCTGGCCACCGACGCGGCCGACGTGGCCATCCTCAGCGAACTCGCCGGCAGCCCGGCGCAGAGACCGGTCGGCATTCAGGGCCTGCAGCGACTGGACCTCGTGCTGGACGAGCACACCGTCCACCATGTGCTCGCCGCCCGGCATGCGGCCCTCGCCCAGAAGCTCAACGCCGCCCTGCTGCGGCTGCAGGCCAGCGGCGAGCTCGAGGCCCTGCGCCAGTCGACGCTGCAGGCGCTGCTGAAGCGCCAGGGCGGCGGCTGAGGTGCCGGCATGACAGCTCCCGATTTCATCGAGGTCTACGAGGGCGCCCTGAGCCCCGAGGCCTGCCGCGCGCTGGTCGAGCGCTTCCAGGCCAGCCCCCGCGTGCAGCGCGGCGAGACCGGCAGCGGCGTCGATGTCAGCATGAAGGACAGCTGGGACATCGCCATCAGCCGCCACCCCGAGTGGACCGATGCCTGCGAGCAGCTCAACGACGCCGTCATCGCTGGTTTCAAGCACTATCTGCGCCGCTACGCCCATCTGGCACTGGCCCCGCTGAAGCTGCAGATGCAAAGGCCCGACGGCACGGCGGCGCTGCTGGACGCCGACGGCGTTAGCGCGCTGAATGACGAGATGCTGATGGGCCTGATCGCCAAGGTCTTTCGCCCCGGTGCCATCAACCTGCAGCGCTACCAGGCCGACCAGGGCGGCTACCCCTACTGGCATTGCGAGCAGTACCCCAAGCTCGACCAGGGCGAAGCCCTGCACCGCGCCGTGCTGTGGACCCTCTACCTGAACGACGACTTCGCCGCCGGCGAGACGGAATTCCTCTACCAGGGCCGCAAGATCGCGCCGCGCACCGGCAGCCTCTTGATCGCGCCGGGCGGCTTCACCCACACCCACCGCGGCAACCGCCCCCAGGGCGGCGACAAGTTCATCGCCACCTCCTGGGTGCTCTACCAGCGCGCCGAAAGCCTGTTCGGCAAAGGTTGAGGAACCTTGCCCCCAATGCGGCGTGCGCCGCGCCCCCCGAGGGGGCTCGAGAAAACTTGGGGCGGCCCGGCGTTTTCTCCTTTGGGACAATCAGCCCCATGAGTTCCGCAGGAAAAAAACATCGAGTCGTCGTCGGCCTGTCCGGCGGCGTGGACTCGGCCGTGACCGCCCACCTGCTCAAACAGCAGGGGCACGAGGTCATCGCCATCTTCATGAAGAACTGGGAAGACGATGACGACGACGAGTACTGCTCGACGCGCCAGGACTTCCTGGACGCCGCCTCGGTGGCCGACGTGCTGGGCATAGACATCGAGCACGTCAACTTCGCCGCCGAGTACAAGGACCGCGTCTTCGAGAGCTTTCTGCAGGAGTACCAGGCTGGCCGCACGCCCAACCCGGACGTGCTGTGCAATGCGGAGATCAAGTTCAAGGCTTTTCTCGACCATGCGATGCGCCTGGGCGCCGAGAAGATCGCCACAGGCCACTACGCCCGGGTCCGCGAGGTCGACGGCGAGTTCCAGCTGCTCAAGGGCCTGGACCCGCTGAAGGACCAGAGCTATTTCCTGCACCGCCTGACGCAGCAGCAGATCAGCAAGGCCATGTTCCCGGTCGGTCATCTGCCCAAGACCGAGGTGCGCCGCATCGCCGCCGAGATCGCGCTGCCCAACGCAAAGAAGAAGGACTCGACCGGCATCTGCTTCATTGGTGAGCGGCCCTTCCGCGAGTTCCTGAACAAATACCTGTCGCACCAGCCCGGCCCCATCAAGGACGAACGCGGCCGCAAGCTCGGCGAGCATGTCGGCCTGTCCTTCTACACGCTGGGCCAGCGCCAGGGCCTGGGCATTGGCGGCGTGAAGGAAAAGGGGTCGCCGCGCGGCGGCGGTGAACACGAGCCCTGGTTCGTCGCTGCCAAGGACATCCCGAACAACACGCTGATCGCCGTGCAGGGCCATGACCATCCACTGCTGCAAAGCCCCGCCCTGGTGGCCGACGACCTGAGCTGGATCGCCGGCCGCACGCCGACGACGGGCGCGGCCGCGGCCAAGACCCGGTATCGGCAGGCCGATGCGCCCTGCAGCGTCGGCTTCGACGCCAACGGCAAGCTGACGCTGCGCTTCCCCGAGCCGCAATGGGCCGTCACGCCCGGCCAGAGCGCCGTGGTCTACGACGGTGACGTCTGCCTGGGCGGCGGCATCATCTCGGCTGCGCTGGCGGAATGACCAAGTTTGACCGCCTCCTGGCGCGACTCGCCGAGCCCGGCGTGGTGCTGCGCCTGGCGGCGCTGGCGCTCTGCACCATGGAGTTGGTCAGCGCCGGCTCCGCGCTGCTGGGCGTTCGCACCGAGCCCTATGACGGTCTGGCCGCCTGGGTCTGGCGCCAACTCGGGGGCGACGTCAATGACCGCAGCCTCGTCCTCGTCTGCGTGGGGCTGCTGCTGGCCTTCGTCGCACTGATCTTTCACCTGGCGCGCCAGGGCCAGACCGCCGTGCCGGTCAACCAGCGCCTGGCCTGGCTGCTGCTGGTGGACCTGCTGGCCTTCGGCGTGACGCCCGGCCTGCCCTTCCTCGTCACGGCGCTGGCCGCCGTCGTGCTGCCGGCGCGCCTGGCGCTGGGCTTCGGCTTCGCCCAGGTGCTGCTGAACACCGGCATCTACGCCGCGCCGCAGGCCGCGCCCTGGCTGGACCAGTTCGGCCTGCTGACCTCCATGCTGGCCCTGCACGGCCTGGCCTTCGGTCTCGGCCGCATGGCCGCGGCAGAGGGCGAGAAGCGCCGCTGGCTGCAGGCCGTGCTGGCCGAGCAGATGTCGGGCGAGCACCTGCTGGCCGAGCAGATGCGCTACAACGAACGCATGCAGATCGCCCGCGAGCTTCACGACCTGATGGGCCACCACCTGACCGCGCTGAATCTGCAACTGCAGCTCGGTGGCGCCCTGCTGGCGCGCCAGGACACCCCGGGCGCCGGCCAAGCGATGGGGCGCGCCGAGGGTGTGGCGGCCCAACTGCTGGCGGATGTGCGCGAGGCGGTGTCGCAGCAGCGCAGCTCGCAGCGCATCGACCTGTCGGCCGCCCTGCAGGCCCTGGCCGAGGGCATTGCCAGCACGCGCATCGAGCTGGCCCTGGACGACGCCGCCCGCGACCTGGGCCCCCGCGCCGCCCACGCGCTGCTGCGCTGTGTACAGGAAGGCGTGACCAACAGCGTTCGTCACGCCGGCGCGCGTCGCGTGAAGGTTGAACTGCGGGGAGATGGGGATGAGGTCGCCGTCAGCATCGACGATGATGGGCGAGGCGCGCCGAACTGGCACGCGGGCCGTGCCGAGGGCTTTGGCAATGGGCTCTCGGGCATGGCCGAGCGCATGACCGAACTGGGTGGGCAGATGTGCGTGACACGCACCAGCCCGGGTTTTCGAATCGAGTTGAGATGTCCACGATGGGTGTGATCAAGATCCTGCTGGTCGAGGACCAGCAACTGGTACGCGAAGGCCTCAAGGGCCTGCTCGCGCTGCACGACGAGCTGCAGGTCGTCGGCGAGGCCAGCGACGGCGCCGAGGCGCTGGAGTGGCTGTCCGCCGTGCCGGCCGACGACATGCCCGACGTCATCCTGTCCGACATGCGCATGCCGCGCCTGGACGGTGTCGGCCTGATCCGCGCGCTGGCCGCGCGGGCGCTGCGCCTGCCGACCGTGCTGCTGACGACCTTCGACGACACCGCCGCCTTCGACGAGGCCGTGCGCGCCGGCGCCCGCGGCTTCCTGCTCAAGGCCATCAGCCCCGAGACGCTGGCCCAGGCCCTGCGCGACGTGCACGGCGGCGGCACCGCGCTGCGGCCGTCGCTGACGACGCGCATGGAGGCCAAGGGCGGCGAGCGCGCCTTCACCGCGGCCGACCATCCCGACCCGCTGTCGCCGAAGGAGCTGCAGGTGTTGCGCCTCGTGGCCAGCGGCCGCAGCAACACCGAGATCGCCGGCCTGCTGGGCAACAGCGAAGGCGTCATCAAGAACCACTGCTCGGCCATCTTCTCCAAGATGGGCGTCAGGGACCGCACGCAGGCGGTGCTGCGCGCTATCGATCTAGGCTGGATTTAGTCGGGCTGGCCGGCAAGGCCAGGTGCAGCACCCAATAGCGCTGCAGCTTGCCGGGGCCGGCCACGCAGGCCAGGCCGAACTCCTGGAAATCGGCGGCCATCAGGTTCTCGCAGTGCGCCGGGCTGGCCAGCCATTGGGCCATCGCTTCGTCCAGCGTCTCGGGCCCGCCGGCCAGGTTCTCGCCGGCCGAGCGCATCAGATAGCCCGACTCGCGCAGCCGCGTACGCAGCGAGGTGCCCGCGGCGCCGACGTGGTCGATGCGGTCGCGCGCGGCCAGCTCCTGCGCGTAGCGGCGCGCTGACGCCGCCAGCACAGGGCTGGCGCGCAAGGGTGCCGCGGCGGGCCAGACGCGTTCGCCACAGGCCTGGGGCTGGGCGCGCAGGGTGTTCAGCCGCGCCAGCACCGCGTCGCCCGCCGGCTGGCAGCTGTCCTGGGCGACGGCATGGGTCAGACCGGTCAGACAGAGCAACAGAGGCAACAAGGCTCGCATGGCCGCATCCTAGTTGTTGCCAAGCCGCCCAGCCGAGCCCACCATGGGGGCATGAAACCCCAACGACTTCTCGCCCCCCTGCTCGCCTGGGCCGCCTTCACCAGTTGCGCCCAGACACCGCCCGTCGCACCGGCCGCGCCAACCCCGCCGGCCCCACCCGTTGCCGCCGAAGCCGAATCCGTGCGGCTCGGTCGTGAGCTGCGCGCGCTGATCGGCCCTGCGGCCTGCAGCAGCAACTCGCAATGCCGCACGCTGGCCGTCGGCGCCAAGGCCTGCGGCGGGCCGGCCGGCTATCTGGCCTGGTCCACCGTGGGTACCGACGCCGAACGCCTGGCCGACCTTGCCGCGCGCCAGGCCCAGGCGCACAAACGCGAGATCGAGGCCAGCGGCATGCTTTCCAACTGCGCGATGGTGGCCGACCCCGGTGCAGCCTGCGTGGCAGGGCGCTGCCAGTCCGCGGCCCAGCGCGGCGGCGCCAGCTAGCCAGCCTGGGGGGCAGCCAACAAGCAAAAAGGCCACACGCCTTGCGGCATGTGGCCTCGCTCGGGGCCTGAGCCCCGTGGCGTTTCAGCGCTGCTTACTGCGCCGGGTCGGCATCCACCAGCTTGGAAGGCGCGTTGGTCGGCTCGTTCTGAACCGGCAGGGCACCGTCGGTCGAAACGCGCAGAACCGTGGTCGCTTGCACCTTGCCGGACAGGTCCAGCCACTGAGCGCCACCGACGGTGCGCTTGCCAGCAGCCACGCCCGACCAGGCCAGGCCCACCGTGGCCGTGCTGCCCGCATAGACCGTGCTCGGCACGACGGCGTTCAGGCCGCCGGCATCACCCGGGCTCACGATCCAGCTCGACAGCTTGTGCTTCATCGGTGCCGCGGCGCCGCCATAGGCCAGCACGCAGACGCGATAGGTGCCCGCCGCCGGATTGACGACCTGCAGCACTTCGTTCGAACCGTCGTTGCCGGAGTACAGCGACGACGTGCCGTTCGGGAAGGACACGATCATGTCGTTGTCGTCGTTCGGGCCGCTCGTGTCAGCCTGACGCAGCGCCCAGCGCGCAACGATCGCACCAGCCGGCACCGTGAAGTTGTACTTCGCGATGGAGGCAAAGTTGGTGGCGCTGCGGCAGCGGGACAGCAGCGTGGCGGACGAGGTGGCCAGCGGCGCCAGCGACGTCTCGGCACCCATCGTCACGTCCTTCAGGCCGCCCTTGAGCGCGGTCATGCGGCCGCTGAAGCCGGTGCGCACGGTGAACAGCTTGCTGCCCGAACCCGTCGAGGCGGTGAACTCGGCAGGTGCCGAGATCGCCTTGCCGGCGCGAGCCTGGATCGGGGCGCGCACCGAGTGCGTGCCGTCGTTCCAGACGAGCTGGCCGAACTGCCAGACACCTTCGGCGGCACCAGCCACGGCGATGGTGACCGTGAAGGACTTGGTTTCACCCGGGTTCAGCGTCAGCGAGGCCGGCGACACCACGGCGGTGAAGCCCGCCGGCGGCGTGACGGCGGCCGTGTAGGTGGCGGCCGACGTACCGACGTTGGTGACGTTGCGAGCAACGATCGTGCTGCCTGTGACCGTGCTGACCGTGATGGACGGCAGGTTCAGGTTGTAGGTCTCGTCCAGCGTGCCGATGTTCGTGCAGTCGCTGGCCGGGGTGACCGCGGCCTTGTTGACCTTGCACTGGTACTTGACCCAGTCGTTCTTGCCAGCGTTGTAGACCAGGCCCGGATCGTTGGCCTTCTGCGGGTCGATATGACCGGCACCTTGCGACCAGGGCAGCAGGCCGTTGGAAGCACCGGCCAGGCCGTCGTCCAGCGTCGAGTAGGCCGAGGTCATCAGCGCCGACTTGATGGCGCCAGGGCCCCAGGTCGGGTTGGCTTGCTTGAGCAGCAGCGCCACGCCAGCCACGTGCGGGCTGGACATGGACGTGCCTTGGTAGGAAGCCCAGGCCGGTCCCGGCACCAGCGCGCCGGCGGCCACGGCGTCGCGATCGGCCTGGTTCAGGGCAGGCGTCACCTGGGCGATGACGTCCACGCCAGGCGCCGTCACGTCGGGCTTGAGGAGATTGGCGTCACCGGCGTTCGGGCCACGCGACGAGAAGTTCGCCATCGTCGGCGCCGGGGCGCTGCCGAGGTAGAACTTGCTGATGCTGGCGGTGGCGCCGGCGGTCTGGGCGTAGGCCTTGATCGCATTGCCATCAGCGGTCGTGACGTGCACGGTCGGCACCGAGTGGGCTTCGGCCACCAGGCCGGCGCCGTTGTCCGCCATGATCATGCCGACGCCACCGGCGTTCAGCACGGCCAGGCTCTTGTCGACGCGGGCGTTGTTGCCGCGCGTGCAGACCACGATCTTGCCGGCCACCTTGGCGGGGTCGAGCTCGAGCGGGTTGCTGAAGCACAGGTTCAGGTTGGCGCTGGCGCCGGCAATGCCTGCGTCTTCCGCGCGGATCAGCGAGGCGCTGCCCAGCGGGTTGGGGTTGACCGAGGCACCGGTGTACTTGGCGGCGTTGCCCAGCGTGGCATCGGCCGAGAAGGCGCGGTCATGCGTGGAGGCAGCGACCGTCGTCAGCCAGGGGCTGATGTGGGCGACAGCCTGGCCGGGGCCGCTGTTGCCGGCCGAAGCGGCGACGAACACGCCGGCGACGGCAGCACGGTAGAAGGCCTGCTCGACGGGGTCGTTGACCGAAGTCTGCGAGCCGCTGATCGAGTAGTTGATGACGTTGACGCCATCGGCCACTGCCTTGTCGATGGCGGCCACCGAGTCGGAGTTGAAGCAGGAGTTCTGGCTGCCGGTGCCGTCGGTCGCGGCGGCATTCACATAGGTGTAGCAGACCTTGTAGGAGGCGACGCGTGCGCGCGGCGCCATGCCCGAAGCCTGGCCGAGGGCGAGGCCGTTGACGATGGCCGTGACGTTGGAGTTGCCCGCCGCGGTGGAGGCCGTGTGGTCGCCGTGGCCGCCGTGGCCGGTCGCGCCGCCCAGGTCGTCACGACCCGAGGCGAACGACGTCCAGTGCGGGGTGTTGCCGGAAGCGATGAAGCCAGCATTGAAGTGCTGGATGCTGATCAGCTTGTTGTTGCAATGCTTGGCGGGGTCGATGCCTTCGCCGGCCATGCAGACACCGGTGAAAGTGGCGGGCTTGGGACCGTAGACCAGGGTGTCGGCCGGGTTGTTGCTCGGCACGCCGTTGACGTCGACACGGTCGAAGAAAGCGGGGTTCTCGGGCCAAATGCCCAGGTCGACCACGCCGATGACCATGTTCTCGCCCTTCAGGGCCGCACCGCCAACGGTCTTGGACCAGAGGCCGCCGGGTTCGCTCAGCTTGAGGAACTTGGAGGTCGAGATGGTGTCGAGTTGGCGAGCTTCGTCTTGCCAGATGCCGACCACTTGCGAGCTGCCGACCAGTGCGCGGGCCTCGTCTTCGGTCAGGCGGGCAGCGAAACCGTTGAAGACGTTGGTGTAGGTCGCCAGCACGGGCGCATTGCCCACGAGGGCAATGACGTTGCTCTGCTGCTGGCCCAGATAGCTGATGTAGGCCTGCACGGCAGCGCTGCCGAACCTGAAGCTTTCACCGGCTGCCGGTTGGGTGGCGGCCAGGCCTGACACCGTGCCCTGGTAGGAGGCAGCGGGTTCATCCTTGAGCTGAACGATGTAGGTCTTGCGATCCTGCGCAAAGGAGCTCGTGGCCAAACCAGAGAGCAGGACCAGCGTCGCCAGTGCGGCGGGCTTGAGTTTCATCTTCATCGAAATATCCTTTCGAAGCGGGGGGTATGGGATCAGACGGCGCGGCGGCGACGGGCACCCAAGGCAGCCAGGCCGGCGGCACCGAGCAGGGCCAGGCTGGCCGGCTCGGGCACGTGCTCGATGACGATGTCGTCAAGGGCGAACTGGGCGCGGTCGGTCGAGAAGGCCGAGCAGGTGTTGCCGGCACCCGGAGCCGGGCAGGCGAAACCGTAGGCGTAGACGACATCGAACTCGATGTTGCCGAAGGCGCCGGTGTTGATCGTGCCGAAGTTCAGGTGGCCGCCGGCATCCAGACCCGTCAGGGCGAAGGTGGCGATCGTCGCGACGCCATTGCGCATGCCTTGCAGACGGACAAATCCGGGGGTGTTCTGCAGGGGGTCACCGCTGCCGATGAAGCTGGCAGCGAAGCTGCGCACCGAGAAGCGGAAGCCGTCGGTCGAACCGAAGACGACGGCGGCGTCGTCCAGCATGGCCAGATAGTTGGTCGGGTTGTTGGCCGGGCACAGGAGGTCGGCGCAAGCACCGTTCAGGAGTGCACCGACCAGATCACCGGTCTGGGCGCCTGCGGCGTTCGAGAACGGGTCGAAGAACATGGTCCGGCCTGCCAGGCCTGCCTGGTAGAACTCGTCGTTGTGGCCGAGGACGCCGCTGTCGCCGTACATCAGCACGGACATGTCGACCGGGTCGAAACTGATGGTCGAGCGCAGCACGCCGGCCTGGGCGCTCACCGAAGCGGCCAATGCCACCGCAGCCAAAGCGATCGACGTCAAAGTCTTCTTCATTGAACTACCCACTTTCTTTGTAAAGTTGAATCACACTGCGCAGGCAAGCGGCGCCGGCGGCGCTGCAACCTCCTTCGGGTCGAATGGAGGTCCTGCGTATGAGTCGAATGACCCATCGAGGCGGCCGATTCTGGGTGAGCAGGAATTCACGGCCATCCCCAGTTGCCCGGCCTTCAGGCGAGGGGGGAACGGGTATTCACCGAGTCAACAGACTTGACTAGCCCGTACGAAATTCCACTGCACTAATCACCTTGACACGCCGCTGGCTGCTGAGGCAGCCGAAGCCGCAGAACCTGGATCGGCGATGAACTGGGGTCTGGCCGAATTGCGCGATGCGAAGAGCAGGTCGCGCGCCTGCCGGACCTGCGTGCCGTCGGGCCCGAACTCGCGCAGCAGGAGGTGCTCGGAGCGGCTGCGCACGGCGCTGAAGGCGCCCGGCTGGCCGGGCTCGGCCACCAGTTCCCAGTCGGGCTTGCCGGTGAAGGGGTCCGCGTAGGCACGGCGCAGGTGACGGCGTGGTTGGGGCGTGCGGTTGTCGGCGAGCAAGTCGTCCAGGCTCTTCGGATATTGCTGCGGCGGGTTGGGCGTGGCCAGCGCATAGGCGGCGATGGCCCGCGCGATCTCGCCGCCACGGAACAGCAACTCCCGCTCGCGTTCGCGCTCGGCCGCCGTGCTCCAGGCCTGGCCGAGGGCGGCGAGGCCGGCTGCGGTCAGCGCAACGAGGAAGAGGACGGCGAGATAGCTGTAGCCGCGCTGCAGACGCCCCATCGCCGGCTACCAGTCCGCATACAGACGGCCATCGGCGCTGCGCCCGGCGGCGCCGCTGCGCACGTCCCAGAGCCGACCGCTGGCCTGCATTTCGGTGGGCGGCGGCAACTCCACCCAGGTCTCACGGCTGGCGGTCAGCGGGTCCTCGGGAATGTCACGGACATAGCGCGCCGCGGCCAGCTCCTGCAGCGACTCGGGATAACGGCCTTTGTCAGCGGCGTACTGGTCGATGGCGTCGCGCATCGTCGTCAACGATTGCAGCAGGGCTGTCTCCTTGCTCTTGTGCAGCGAGGCGAAATAGCGCGGCGCGGCGATGGAGGCGAGCAGGGCCACGATGGCCATCACGACGATGAGCTCGATGAGGGTGAAGCCGCGATGAGCCGGGCGCCGGGCCGCCGTGAAACCAACACTGCCGGCTCGCGCCCCCTCGGGGGCTGAGGCCGCGCAGAAAGCGCCCAGTGGGCGGTTTCTGGCTGCCGAAGAGTGGCGCCCTGGGGCGCCACGCGGCCTGCAAGGCCGATCGCGTACTCGCGAGCGGGGGGCTGACATCCGCTGCTTCATCACCATTCCTTCAATCGCGAACCATCCAACGCCTTGCGCTCCGAGCGCGAGTAGACGTCGAACACGTCCTTGCCGGCTCGCGGGTCGTCGGGGGCGCTCTCGTAGGCACGCAGGCCCCAGGTCTCGGCGGCACTCATCTCGGCCGGCGCGAAGGGGTCGCGCGGCAGGCGGCGCAGGAAATAGATCTTGCGGCCATTCGGCGACTTCACATCGGGCACGCCGTCGACGAGCAAGGCCAGCTTCGGCGGGTAGCCGCTGTCCTCGGGGCTCTGCACGATGCTGCCGGTCTCGACGGCATGCTTGTAGGCATCCAGGGCCTCGCGCAGCGTGCGCAGGGCCTGGCGCAGCTCGTGCTCGCGGCCACGCTGCACCGACAGCTCGAGCAGCGGCCGCGCGGCGGACGCGAGCACGCCCAGCATGACCAGCACAACCAGCATCTCGATGAGCGTGAAGCCACGAGCTCGCATCGGCGCTACCTACTTCACCGCTTCTACGGTCAGGAGCCCAGAGCCTTCCAGGCGCACCGGCGCGGACTCGCCATTCAAGCCATTGGCCACCAACGAACTGACGCCGATATTGAGCACCTGCCCTGCCGCCGGCGGCAGCGCGCGGAAGGCGACGACACGGTCGCCGCGCGGCGCCAGCTCGACCGGATAGCGCCCGGGCGTGACACCCTGCAGGGGCTGGGCCGGCGTGAGCTTGGCGGGGTCGTACTCCAGCTCGCCCTTGATCTGCAGGCCGCTTTCGTTCTTCAGCGCGACGGAGACGGTGCCGCCGGGCGGGATCTGCGGCGTGACGTCCAGCTTCAGCGTCGCCTCGGTGGGCGCGGCGGCAGGCTGGAACTGGGCCGCGGGCGCGGCCGTGCCGCTGCTCGGCGCCACGCCGACCCTGGCCTCGCGGCGCAGCAGGCTGCTGAAGGCGCCGGGGCTGGCGTCCGTGCCGCTGGCCAGTCGCGTGAGGGACGCATCCGGCACGGCCAGGTTGCGCACGACCCGCGGCGTGATCAGCAGCACGACCTCGGTCTTGGCGCGCGTGTCGGTCTGGGTGCCGAACAGGCGACCCAGCACGGGGATGCGCGACAGCCCCGGGATGCCGGAGCCGCTCTTGCGATCCTCGTCGTTGATGAGGCCGGCCAGCACCTGGGTCTCGCCGTCGGCCAGGCGCAGCACGGTGGAGGTGTTGCGCGTGCCGATCTCGTAGGCCGTCGTGCCGCCGGGGCCGGTGACCTGGCGGATCAGGTTGCTGACCTCCAGGCCGATCTTGATGACGACGTCGTTGTCGAGCTGGATGGTGGGCTCGACGTCGAGCTTGAGGCCGACGTCGAGATAGCTGACCGAGGCCGCGACCGACGTGGAGCCGGTGAAGTTGGTCGTCGTCGTGAACACCGGCAGCTTCTGTCCGATGTGGACCTTGGCCTTGTCGCGATTGCGCACGCGGATCTTGGGATTGGCCAGGATGTTGGAGTTGCCGGCCGTGCCACGCAGCGTGGCGATGATGGTCGGGTTGGCGATGCTGGCGCGGAAGTTGATCGGGTTCTTGCCGCCGATGAAGACGCGCGAGGGAATGGCGCCCGCCGCGTCACTGATGCCCAGCTGCATCTCCTCGGGCCACTGCAGGCCCAGTGTGTCGACCTGGTCGGTGGCCAGCTCCATGACCTCGACCTCGAGCATGACCTCGGGCTCGGGCAGGTCGACCGAGGCGATGAGCTTTTCCACCAGGCGCAGCACCTCGGGCGTGTCGCGCACGATGAGCAGGTTCAGGCGCTCGTCGATGTGGATGTCGCGCACCTTGGCGATGGTGCGCACCATGGCCTGCACCTGCTTCACGTCGGCATTGGTCAGGTAGAGGGTGCGGGTGATCAGCTCCTGGTGCTCGCGCTGCTTGGCGGCCGTGTTCGGGAAGATCAGCACCGAGGTCTCGTTGAGCAGCTTGCGGTCCAGCTGCTGGGTGCCGAGGATGACGCGCATGGCCTCATCCATCGTCACGTTGCGCAGGAAGACGGTCACACGGGCATCGGAGCGCACGTCCTTGTCGAAGACGAAATTGACGCCGCTGGAGCGGGCCAGCGCCTCGAAGACCTGGCGCAGCGGCGCCTCGCGGAATTCCAGCGTGACCGGCTTCTGGAAGGCCGGGCCGAGTTCGCCGACCGCCGCCTCCAGCGGCCGCGCCTGGGCGACCTGGCTGGCCAGCAGGCGGGCGCCGGGGTGCTGGGGCGATTCGGCCAGGATCTCGCGAGCCACGGCTTCCGCGCGCTCCAGGCGGCCCTCCTTCAACGCGGCACGGCCGGTGGCCAGCTGGGCGTCCTGACGGCGGCTGCGCTCCACTTCGGTGGTCAACGCGGCCAGGCGCGGATGGCGGGCGTCGGCCTGGGCCAGTTGGCTCAGCAGCGCCGAGGCTTCGTCCCAACGCCCGGCGCCGCGCAGCGCCTCGATCTGCAAGATGAGCCGCGCCGAGGCCTGCTCGCGGGCGCGCACCTGGGCGGCGCGCAGCTGCGGGTCGGTCGGGTCCTTGGCGAGGGCGTCGTCGAGCACGCGCAGGGCCGCGGGCCACTGGTTGCCGCGGCCGAGGTCCTCGGCCTGGCGCAGCGCCGGGTTGGCGCAGGCCGTCAGCAGCGCGACGGCGAAGATGAGAAGGAGCTTCTTCATGGGATGGGCCTGAAGACGATGTTCTGGGGAAGCTGGCCGGGCAGCCAGGTCAGGCGCACGCCACTGTCGGTGACCTGCTCGACGCGCCATTGGCCGTCGATGACGTCGCCGCGCTTGGCGCTCAGCGCCTTGTTCGGGCCGGTCAGCAGGGCAACCTCGACGGCCTTGGCGCCCTCGCCTTCAATGACGCGGCCGATCATCTGGTAGGGCGCCGGCGGCGCGACGGGCGGGGGCGGCGGGGCGGCAGCGATCGGCGGCGGCGCGGGGGGCGGGGGTGGTGGTGGCGGGGGTTGCCAGGCGGCCAATTGGGCGGCGGCCACCTCGGCCCAAGGCTGGCGCGCACCGTCCACTGGCGCGGGGGCGACGGTGGTGGGCGCTGCGACAGGGGCGGGGCGGCGTGCCGGCGCGGCGACGGGGGTCGTGACCTCTTCGTCAGGGCGCGTCGCGACCCAGGCGGTGGCAGCCAGCGTCGCAACCAGGGCGCCGGCGAGAACGAGTTGACGGGACGTCGGCTTCATGGCGCGGCCCTCCCGTGCAGCGACCATTGCAGCTCGGCATCGACGTCGGCGCTCAAGGGGCTGACGCGGCGCAGCTTGATCGCGTCCAGGCTCAGTGCCGGGTCGTGTTCCAGCGCGGCGGCTATGAAGCGGCGCAGCTGCGCATAGCTGCCGGTGACGGGCATGGTCACACGCAGCCTCTCCAGGCCCTCGGTGCTGGACAGCCGGTGTTCGGTGCGTGCGCCGACGAGGTCGAGGCGGATGCTGAGCTCCAGCAGATCGGCCAGGCGCTGCTGGCGGCTGCCCGACGCCGGCAGCGTGGCCTGCCATTGCTGCACGCTGATCGGCACGGCCGTCGCGGCGGCGGCGGGCCTGGCCTTGGCGCGCAAGTCGCGGGCCTCGGCCTGCAGCCTGACGGCCTGGGCGTCCCAGCGCTGGCCCAGCACGACGGCCGCCACGGCGAGCGCCAGCGCGGCAAGACCGGCGAGGCCGGGCCAGCCTAACTTTCTGAACATCGCCTTGATGAGGGCCTGGCGTTTCACGAGCCCCCTCGCGTCGCCACACGGGCATTGATCTCGAAGCGCTGGCCGACCAGGCCGGTTTCGGCGGCCGAGAAGCGCGACAGCACGACCTGGCTCCAGCCCGGCGTCGTGCCGAGCTGTTCGGCCAGCTGCAGGGCCAGCAGCTTGTCGGGCGTCAGGCCTTCCAGGCGCAGCTCACCGCGGCCGGCGCTGGCGTCCAGGCCCAGCCAGGCGATGGTCTTGGCGTCGGCACCGGCGGTCTCGACGCGCGTCAGCAGCGGCTCCCAGGGCATGGCCAGCAGCGCACGGGCCTCATTGGCCGAACGGTTCTCGGCCGGTTCGGCACGGCCGCGCGCAGCCGGCTTGGGCGCCGCGGCCGGGCGCAGCGTGGCGACGCGGTCGCGTGCGGCCTGGGCGGCATCCAGCGTGCGACGGCTGTCGACGGCGCTCCAGGCGGCCGTGGCCAGCACGAGGGCACCGGTGGCGGCCAGCGGCCAGGCCAGCGGCGAACGTCCCGAGCGCGGCAGGAAGTCGGGTTGCGGCGTCGCGGGGCCGGGCTGAGGGATCAGTTCGGCGGCAGACGTGCCGACGGCGAGCGGTGGGTCGCCACCGAGATCGGCCAGGCTCTGCACGCGGCGCGACTGCAGGCCCGTCACGCGGCCACGGTCGAGCTGGATGACGACGGCAACGTCGCCTTCATGCCAGACCGCGCGGCCCGAGCCGGCGCGCGTTGCGGCGGGCAGCGAGGCCAGCCATGCGGCCCAGGCCGGACGCACGGCGGCGAGGCGCACGCGGGCGGCATCCGCCTGGCTGCGCAGCGCGGCCAGGTCCAGGCCATGCAGCGCCGACGCGCCCGCCGCTTCGCCGAGGCGCCAGGGCGCGATGGCGAAGCGCTGCGCGGCGCCGCCGAAATAGTGGGCGAACTGCTGCTGGGCGTAGGACTGCACGGCATCCAGGTCGGCCAGCGGCAGCCCCGGCTCGGTGACCAGTTCATGCAGGGCGCGGGCGCTGACGACCAGTTCGACGGCCGTGCCTGGCATGTCGCGGCACCAGGCGGCGAACTCGTCGCCGCCGGGCGTGACGAAGAGGCGCCGCGGCTTGGCCAGCTTCGCGGCGATCTGCTGGCGCAGGCGCTCACTCATCGAGGGTGACACGTTCCAGCTCCTCGAAGGTGGTGTCGCCACGGCAGACGGCCGCCAGGGCCATCTCGCGCAGCGACTTCATGCCACGCGCCTTGGCCGCGGCCTTGATTTCGGACATCGGCGCGCGTGCGGCGATGAGGTCGCGCAGGCCATCGTCGAGCTTCAGCAGTTCGGCCACCGCGCGACGGCCCTTGTAGCCTGTGCCGCGGCAATGGCCGCAGCCCTCGCCCTTCAGGAAGTTGCCGTTGATGACGCCGTGTCTTGTGAGGGTGGCGGCATCAGGTGTGAACGGCTGCGCGCAGTGCTTGCACGTCAGCCGCACCAGGCGCTGGGCCAGCACGGCGTTCAGGGCCGACACGACGTTGTAAAGGTCCAGGCCCATGTGCATGAAGCGGCCGATGACGTCGAACGCGTTGTTCGCATGCACCGTGCTGAAGACCAGATGGCCCGTCAGCGCGGCCTGCACGGCGATCTGCGCGGTCTCGGCGTCGCGGATCTCGCCCACCATGACGCGGTCCGGGTCGTGGCGCAGGATGGAGCGCAGGCCGCGCGAGAAGGTCAGACCCTTCTTCTCGTTGACGGGGATCTGCACGACGCCGCTGAGCTGGTACTCGACCGGGTCCTCGATGGTGATGATCTTGTCGGCGCCGGTGTGGATCTCGGCCAGCGTCGCGTACAGCGTCGTCGTCTTGCCGGAGCCGGTGGGGCCGGTGACGAGCAGCATGCCGTGGGGCTGGCGGGCCTGGTGGCGGATGGCGGCGCGCTCGTCGTCGCCAAAGCCGAGGGAATCGAGCGTCAACGAGCCGGCGCGGGCGATGGCCGCGCGATCCAGGATACGGATGACGGCGTCCTCGCCAAACACGCTGGGCATGACGCTGAGGCGGAAGTCGATCTCGCGGCCCTGCACGCGCAGCTTGAAGCGACCGTCCTGCGGCAGGCGGCGTTCGCCGATGTCGAGCTCGGCCATGACCTTGAGGCGCGACACGAGTTGCTCGGCCACCTGCGGGCTCTCGACCTGGCGCACCACGGCCATGACGCCGTCGACGCGGAAGCGAATCATCGCGCCACGGGCCGTGCATTCGATGTGGATGTCGGAGGCGGTGTCCTGCAGCGCGTCGTAGATGGTGGCGTTGAGCAGGCGCACAACGGGGCTGGCCTGCTCGGACAGCGCCAGGGCCGACAGCTCCTCGGTGTGGTCCTCAATGGTGGTCAGCGCGTCTTCGACATCCGACAGCGCGCGGAAGTCGGCCTCGCCAGCGCCGAGGAAATGGGTCACCGCCTCGGTCGATGCACGCTGCCAACCCACCGGCGCGCTCAGGCGCGACTCGACGCTCTGCAGCAGCATCACGTCCTCGTCGCGCTCGGCCAGCAGCACGCGGCGGTTGTCGGCACCGACAGCCAGCACGGCACGCCAGCGCTGAGCCTGGGCTTGGGGCCACTGCTCGAAATCGAGATGCCAGGGGCCTTGCTCGGCCGGCAGCCAGTCGTTCAGCGACGTGCTCATTGCACCTGCTCCACCAGCTGGAAGATGGGCAGGTACATCAAGACAATGATGCCCCCGATCAGCACGCCCATGATCAACATCAGCGCCGGGTTCACCAGGCGGGACAACAGGTCGGTCAGGCGTGCGGCCTCTTCGTCGTGGAAGGCGGCGGCGCGTTCCAGCATGGCGGCGACCTCGCCGCTGCGCTCGCCCACGCGCAGCATGCGACGCGCAACCGGCGTGGCCAGGTCTTGCGCGTCGAAGGCGGCGGACAGGCGCTCGCCACGCTCGATCTGCGCGGCGGCGGCCTGCACGGCGGCGCGCCAGGGCGCGGCAACGACGTCGACGACGATCTTCAAGGCCGGCAGCGCGGGCACGCCCGAGGCCAGCAGCATGGCCAGCGAGCGATAGAGCCGCGCCAGCGCCAGCACGCGCAGTCGCGGGCCCAGGCCCGGCAGCGTCCACAGCGCGGCTTGCGCGCGTTGGCGCACGATGGGCTGGCGCAGCAGCGTGAAGATCGCAAAGCCCACGGCTGCGATGCCACCGATGACCAGGCCGGGATGCGCGCCGGCCGTCTGGCCGAACTCGATCAGCACCCGCGAGGCCCAGGGCAGGTCGGCACTGGTCTGCTCCAGGATGCCGGCAAAGCGCGGCAGCACGTAGAGCAGCAGGAAAAGGATGACGAGGGAACCGACACCGAGCAGCATCAGCGGATAGACCAGGGCCGCGACGAGGCGCGAGCGCAGCGCATCGACCCAGGCCAGGTAGCGCGCATGCTGGGCCAGGGCCGTGGACAGCTGGCCGGTCTTCTCGTTGGCGGCGACGATGGCGCAGATCAGCTCGTCGAAGGCCTGCGGCTGCTGGCGCAGCGCGATGGACAGGGGCTGGCCCTGCTCGATCTGGCTGGTGACGGCATCCAGCGCGGCACGCACGCCGGGCTGGCCTTCCTTCTCGCGCAGCGTGCTCAGGGCTTCGAGCAGGGCGATGCCGGCGTCCAGCAGCACGGCCAGTTCCTGGCTGAAGAGCTGCAGCGGGAATTTGCTGTTGCGGCGCCAGGGCTGGGCGCTCTCAGAAGCGGCAGCGACCTCCTGCACCTCCAGCACGTGCTGGGGCGGCACACCGAGCACGGCGGCGACGGCGGCGCGGTCGGGCGCTTCGACCCGCTCGGTGCTGACGGCGCCCGCGCGCAGGACGCGGGTCTGGAACTGGGGCACGGCGAGGATCACCAAGAGGTGAGGTCGGCGTCCTCACCCTCACCGCCGGGGCGGCCGTCCTTGCCGAAGCTCAGCAGGTCGTATTCGCCATGCTCGCCGGGGCTGCGGTATTGGTATTCATTGCCCCAGGGGTCCTTGGGCACGGCCTTGGACAGATAGGGCCCGGCCCATTTCGGCTCGTCGGCGGGCTTGGTGACCAGCACGGCCAGGCCCTGCTCGGTGCTGGGATAGCGGCCGACATCCAGGCGGTACTGGTCCAGCGACTTGGTCAGCGCATCGATCTGGGCACGGGTCGCCTTGACCTCGCTCTTGCCGATCTGGCCGAAGAACTTAGGCCCGACGTACCCGGCCAGCAGGCCGATGATGACCATGACGACCAGCAGTTCAAGCAGGGTGAAGCCGCGGGCGCGGGCGGAAAAAGTGCGGGACATGGTCGGGCAGGGTACAGCGGGAGGGCGACTGTTCAACGGCAGGCGCCGTCGGGCAATCGGGATTTGACCGACCCGCATTCTCAGGGGAGGCATGTAAAGAGCCTCCCCCATGGGGCACCTCGTCAGTCCCCGACGATGGCGCCTTCGCTGAGGAAGACCAGCCGGCCGGCCGGCGTGACGGTGATGGCCGTGGGCTGGTTGATGTTGCCGCCCGGGCCCGGCTGCAGGACAGACACCAGGCTGTTGCTGGCGATCACGGTGCTGACCTGGCCGCTGGGGGTGATGCGACGGATGGCGTTGTTGCCCGTGTCGGCCACATAGAGGTTGCCGCGGGCGTCGAAGGCCAGGCCACTGGGGTTGTTGAAGCGGGCGAAGGCGCCGATGTCGTCGATGAGGGCCGAAGAGTAGGGAGCGCCCGCCGCCGTGCTGACCTCGCCGTTGGGCGCCAGCTTGCGGATGGACTGGTAGCCGTCGGTGAAATAGACGTTGTCCGCCTTGTCGATGGCCAGATACCTCACGGCGCCGAGACGGGCGTCGCTGCCCACGCCGTTCACATAGCCGCTTTCGCCTGATTTGCCGGCAATGGTGGTCACCGTCCCGTCGGGCGTGACGCGCCGCAGCACGTAGTAGCCTTGTTCAGCGACGATGAGATTGCCCTTGCTGTCCACCACCATGCCGGCAGGCGCGCTGAAGCGCGCGGCAGCGCCGACGCCATCCACGCAGCCCCAATCCCAGGTCCTGCCGGCGATGGTGGTCACCGTGCCGCTGGCGCTGATGCGGCGGATCTGGCCGCCATCCGAGACATAGAGATTGCCCGCCGCGTCGTAGGCCAGGCCGATGGGATGGGCGAAGGTGGCCAGGCTGGCCGGGCCGTCGTCGCCGCCATAGTTCGAGGTACCGGCCAGGGTGTCCAGCAGCCGGCTGTCCAGGGAGAAGCGCCGGATGCGGCGATTCGTGGTGTCCGCGAGGGTCAGCGTGCCGTTCGGGGCGAGGATCAGCGCGCTCGGGTGGCCGGCATAGGAGGCAAATCGGGCCGCAGTGCCGACCCCGTCAGCAAAGCCACCCGAGCGCCCGCCGCCCGCCAGCGTCGTCACCGTGGCGTCCACCGTCAGGGTGCGCACAGCGTAGGCCGAGTTGTCGAAGAAGGCGAGACCGCCGTTGGGAAGGCTGGCCAGCACCGTCGGGTTGCCGGCCGACGCGGTGGCGCCTGGGCCATCGACGCTGGTCGGATAGCCGTCGTTGGAATTCCCGCTGCCGACGGCGGTCACGACATTGCCGATGGTGGAGATGCGCGCAATGCGCTGGTTGTCGGCAACGAAGAGATTGCCGCGCCCGTCAAAGGCCAGGCCCGTGATGTAGCCGAGGCGGGCCGAGGTGCGGTAGCCCTCGGTCTGGCCATAGCTGTCGGGCGCACCGGCGTAGTAGCTGACTTCCCCGGACGGCGAGATCTGGCGAATGGCGGTGCCGTCGGCCACAAAGACGTTCTTGTTGGCGTCGACCGCCAGCTTGCCGATGTTGGAAAAGCGCGCAGCACTGCCTGTGCCATCGGTCTTGCCGCTTTCGGTGGGGCTGCCCGCCAGCGTGCTCACCACGCCCGCCGACGTGATCTTGCGCACCAGCTGGCCGTTGGAGTTGTTGCGCTCGGAAAAATAGAGCGTGCCGTCGGCGTCAACAGCCATGCCCATGACCCCGCTCACGCTCGCCTGGCTGAGCGCGCCATCCCGGGTGTTGCAGCCGTCAGTGCCCAGGAAGCCGGACACCACACCCGCGGCAATGCGGCGGATGTTGCAATACTCGGCCACATAGACGGTTCCGGCCCGGTCCACCGCGACTTGCTGCGGGTAGTAGAAGCGCGCATCCACCAGGGGGCCATCGACGCGGGAAGGGTTCTTGGGTTGGCCACCAAACAGCTTGACGGTGCCGTCGGGGCTGACGCGCCGGATCACGCTGTTGTTGTTGTCGATCACATAGACATTGCCGCTGGGGTCGGCGCTGATGCCCCCAGCCCAGTTGAAGCGCGCCAGGTTGCCCTTGCCGTCGGCATAGCCGCTGCCACCGGTGTTGCCGGCCAGGAGGCGCACCAAGGGCGTCACTTCCAACCGAGCGGCGTTGCTGTTCAGCGTGGCAGCCGCATTGCTGACGGCCGCACGCAGACGGGTATGCGTATCGGCCAGCGTGACGCTGCCGATCGAGTAGCTGGGCGAGGTGGCGCCGGGGATGTCGCTCCAGCTCAGGCCCTCGTCCTGGCTTTGCTGCCATTGGTAGCGCAGCGGCGGGGTGCCGGTGGCGGCAACGCGGAAGGTGACGCCTTCACCGTTGAAGAGCAGGGAGGCATCTGACGGGTGCAGGGTGATGGCCGGGGCCGCGGCGTTCACAGTGGCGACGGCCGCCTCGCTGAGCGCGTAGCCGGCGCCGTTGCCGACGCGCACGGTGAAGCGGTCGCCGCTGCTGGCAAGGGCCAGGGTGGTGATGTAGCTGGCCTCGGTGGCACCCAAGATGGTGTTGCCGTTGCGCAGCCACTGGTAGGCCAGCGGCGCGCTGCCGGCGGCCGTGACCTTGAAGGTGACGGAGGCGCCGTCGCTGGTCGTGACCGACTCCGGCGCCGTGACGATGCGCGGCGCGACCGCGGTCACGGTGAGCTTGGCTTCCTGGCTGTTGACCGTGCCGGCCGGGTTGGTGACCACGACCTTGAAGACCGCAGCGTTGTCGGCCAGCGCCAGGGCCGCGGTGGTGTAGGTGGCCTTGTCCGCGCCCGCGATGACGACGCCATTGCGCTGCCACTGGTACTGGATGGGCTCGCTGCCGGTGGCGGTCACGTCGAAGGAAACCACGTCGCCATCCTTGGCCGTCTGGGCCTGGGGCTGGGCGGTGAGGTTCAAGGCGATGGGCGAGACCGTCAGCGTGACGACGCTGCTCATCACCGAGGCATTGGGGCCGCTGACCACCACGACGTATTTGGCGTCGTTGTCGGCCATGTGCAGCACCGGCGTGGTGTAGCTGGCTCCGGTGGCGCCGGTGATGGCCTTGCCATCGCGCTGCCACTGGTAGCTCAGGCTGGAGCCACTGGCCGTGACGCTGAAGGTGGTGGTGGCACCGTCGTTGACCTTGGCGTCCAGGGGCTGGGTGCCGATGCTGGGCGCCACGATGGCGGGAGGGGTGATCGGTGGCGTCGGGGTGGGGTCGGAACCGCCGCCACCACCACCGCCTCCACAGGCGGTCAGCGTCAGGCCGGCACAGAGGCTCAGCATCCAGCCCGCAGCCCGCAGACGTCGGGCCATGGCTTGCGGTGCCACGCGATCGATTCTTTTCATCACAGTCCCCAGCTCTTGCAATCCAGCCGGGGGTGCATCCACGCCGCGGGCAGCCATCGGGCTGTCCGTCCTGCTTGCCGTGCGCGCCTCCCCAGCGCCAGCCCACCTTGGGGCTCTGTCGCGATGACGCTGAAGGATCAGCTGCCTCGCGGGGCGCCACGATAGAGGCGGCCCGCCGTGAGTGTCCATGGCAGAAAGCCCCATCGCGGGCCGGCGCACCCCGCATTCGAGCGAGCGCAAACCCTAGGCCGAAACCGCCAGGGCGCAGCGATTGGCCGGGTTGTCGGGGCAGGGCCCGACCCAGCGGATCTGGGTGGCCGCCGCGGGCGGCAGGGGCGCGCGAGCGTCGAGGGCCTGGGCAAGCACGCCGGTGAACTCGGCCAGCGCGGCCCAGGCGCCAGCCGCGCCGATGCGGTATTCCAGGCTGTAGCGCGAGCCAGGCCGCAGACTGCGCGTCTTGATCTGGTATTCGCCGGAGACGATGGCGAAGCTGGGTGTGTCACGGAAGGGCTGGGCCAGCGGTTCGCCGACAAACAGCCCCTGCCCCGGCCACTGCACGGCCTTCCAGTAGGCCTCGATGGCCGTCGCGCCACGCCAGTACTGGTCGATGAGGACCGAAGCACGCGGGAACTTCTGCTGCAGATTGCAGGGCTCCTCGACGGTGCCGTAGCTGGCCGTGACGCCGGCATCCAGCCAGGCGGTGATGGGCATCTGGCCAGCACCCGAAGGCAGCAGGCCGCCGGTGGAGGTCAGCGAATCGGCCAGCGCGCCGGGTCGAAATTGCAGCGTCGACAGATTGGCAACGCTGGTCAGCCCCGTCAGATAGAAGAGCAGGCCGCTCTTGCCCGACAGCGCGTTGGCACTGGCCGGGCCGGCACTGTTGTCGACATAGTTCAGCGCCAAGGCGCCGCTCCAGGCCGCGGGCAAGGGAGCGAAATCGTTCCAGCGCACGCTGCGGTCGCTGTCGGTCGTGCGCACCAGCCAGCCCTCGCCGGCCGGCCGGGTGGCGTCGGCGGCGACGCCGCGGTTGATCAACGCCTGGGCGGCCGCCAGCGTGCGGGCGCCCAGCAGCATCGAGGGGCGTATCTGCACGTCAGCCTGCGGCCGGCGCGCTTCGCTGTCGTAGAGCGGTGAGGCGGCCGTGCTCTTGCAGGCGTCGGTCGATGGGCTGGGGTTGCAATAACGCGCGTCGAAACCCAGGGCCATCGCGCTGGTGATGCCCATGCTGCAGGCCCCGCTGACCCGGCTGGGCGCGGCCCAGGTCAGCAGCGTGGCCTGGATGCCTGCCGGCAACTTGGCGTCGATGTCGGATTTCAACAACGCAAAGTCGGCCGCTGAGATCGCGTCCTGGGCCGTGTTAACCCGTACGCGGATCAGGTTCGCCGCCGGCACGCCGCGCGCCGCGAGATAGGCGGCGCCGACGGCCTCGCTGAGCGCATCGCCCTCGGCGACGACGACCGCCAGGTCGGCCGGCGCCAGGCCGTTGCCCGGCAGGGTAAGTGTCAAGGTCTGCCCTATGCCACCGCCGCCGCTATCGCCCCCTCCCGCGCCACCGCCACCGCCGCCGCAAGCGGTCAGCAGGGTCAGCGACAACGGCAGCAGCAGGCGGATCGACGGGCTCATGCAGCGATTCTTGCAGCGCGGACGCGCCGTCGGTTGCGCACAGTTTTGGTGCGCAGCTGCACCTTTCGCGGCCAGCGAACCCGGGCTAACCCCAGTGTCATGCACCGTGGCGGGGCAATACATTCTCGCCACTCGACGCGGTTCCGGGCTCTGGTTCAGGACCGCCGGGCGGGTTGTGAGGAGACAAATCAAGCGCCAAGCGCACCAGGTTGCTTCGTAACCCCGAAGACAATCCACCGGCCACCAAGGCACCCCTTGGTGGCCGTTTTCTTTTGTGAGCCGGAGGCCCCTCGCCTGCTCTCGCACGCTGAACGCGGCGTGCCCAGTCGGTCTTGCAGACCGCGCTGCGGCAGTGCCGCAGCTCTTCGGCAGGCACATCACGCCCACTGGGCGCAATGTGTCCGGCCTCAGCCCCCGAGGGGACGGCGATTGACCGGGCATCAAGCCCGGTCAACATCGCCCGACGGGCCGGCTCGGGAACTGGAGTCGGACACAAGCAGTCCCTGCGGACTGCTTGTGCCTACGGAAGGACATGGGCCTCTGGCCCATGGCAGGCCCAGCGCTCGGCCCGGCGAAGGCACGACGGCCGCGTGATGGAATCAAAGAATGCTCGAACTTGCCACCGTCGCCCTCGCCTCCCTGCTCGCAGGCTTCATCGACGCGGTGGCCGGTGGCGGGGGACTGGTGCTGGTGCCGGCCCTGTTCAGCACCTACCCGGGCGCGGCGCCGGCGACGCTGCTGGGCACGAACAAGGGGGCGTCGGTCTGGGGCACGGGCTGGGCGACGCTGCAGTACGTGAAGCGGGTCGACCTGCCCTGGCGTCGCCTGATGCCGGCCGCCGTTCTGGCGGGTGCCGGCAGCTTCGCCGGCGCCTGGGCGCTGACCCTGGTCAGCGCCGACGGCCTGCGCAAGGCCCTGCCGCTGGTGCTGCTGGCGGTGCTGGTCTACACACTGGCCAAGAAGGATCTCGGACGCGAGCACAAGCCGCGCTTCGCGGGCCGTGCCGAGGCCCTGGTGGCCGGCGGCATCGCGCTGGGCGTGGGCTTCTACGACGGCTTCTTCGGCCCCGGCACCGGCAGCTTCTTCGTCTTCCTGTTCGTGCGGCTGCTGGGTTACGACTTCCTGCATGCCTCGGCCACGGCCAAGCTGATGAACCTGCTGACGAATGCCTTCGCCATCGTCCTCTTCGTCAGCAAGGGCCACATCTGGTGGCATGTCGCCGCGGTGATGGCGGTGACCAACGTGGCCGGCAGCCTGCTCGGCACCCGGCTGGCCCTGAAGCATGGCGCCGGCTTCGTGCGTGGCGTCTTCGTCATCGTCGTCGGCGCCCTCATCCTCAAAACAGCCTGGGACGCCTTCTTCCGCTGATCTACCATCAAGCATTCCCTAGCGCCCCTACTCACCATGCCCGTCGATCCTCAACTGCGCAATCTGGACATCGAGATCCCGACCCAGCCCGAGGTCCTCGTCAAGCTCTCGCTGCTGATGGCGGCCGAGGACATCGACCTGCAGGCCATGTCCTCCCTGGTCGAGACCGACATGGCCCTCGCCGCCGCCGTCATGAAGGCGGTCAACTCCTCGCTGTATGGCCTGCGCGGCCGCGTGCAGACCGTGCACCAGGCGCTGACCTACCTCGGCATGCGCGAGGTGGCGGCCATCACCTTCGAGATGGGCCTGCGCGCCGCCTTCCCGGCGGCCGCGGAACTTGAATCGGTGTGGACGCGCGCCTCGCAGCGCGGCCTGCTGATGGGCCGCATGGGCCAGATGCTGGGCGTCGACCCCTGGGCCGCCCACTCGGCCGGCCTGTTCGAGGAATGCGGCAAGGCGGTGCTGTACCGCCACGCCCCGACTCACTATCCCGCCATGCTGCGTGCCGCGACACGCGACGCCGAGCTGGTGGAGCTGGAAAAGACCGCCTTTGGCGTCAGCCATGACGCGCTGGGCGCCGCCCTCTGCGAGAGCTGGGGCCTGGCCCCGGCGGCCGTGGCCAGCGTGCGCTATCACGTCGAGATCCAGGCCTCGCTGACCATGCCGGAAAGCCTGGCCCGCCGCAGCGTCGCCGCCATCTCGACGGTGGCCTGGGCCCTGCTGAACCACCAGGACCAGCTCGACGACATCGCCAGCCAGATCGCGCCCCAGGCCCAGCTCGACGAGACCCTGGTGCTGCGCGCGGCGCGGCGCGTCAACGAGCAGTTGCTCGCCGCCCAGGAACACGGCCGCTGAAGCCGCTTCCCGGCGCGCCGCCGGGCCCTTAGCATCGACGCATCGGCCAGAACAACAAGGAGGCTGCATGCGCAACGCTCGGAGCCTGTTCGCGGGACTCTGCGTCGTGGCGGCCGGTGGCCTCGCGGCCCAGCCCATGCCCGCGGCGTCGGATGCCGCCCAGGCGGTGCAGTGGTTGAGCGAACCCTTCCCACCCTTCAGCTTCGTCGGCCCCAGTGGCCCGGCGGGCGTGGCGGTGGACCTGATGAAGGCGGCCCAGGCCCAGGCCAACCTGCCCGAGGGGACGCCCCTCTTCCTGCCCTGGGCCCGCGTGCTGCAGGCGCTGGCCGGGCCGGCTCCCGCCTGCGTGACGGCGATGACGCGCACGCCAACCCGGGAGAAGCAGTACCAATGGGTGGGGCCTTTTTTGTCGGCCGACCTCGCCGTGGGGCGCAGAAACCCCGCAGCGCCCTGGCCGGCAGGAGACAAGCCGCTGTCCGGCAGCGATGTCGTCGTCATCCGCGGCGACGTTTCCGAAGAGACGGCGCGCACGCTGGGCGCCGAGGAGGCGCGCATCCATCGCGTGGCCGACCCCGTCATCGCGGCGCGCATGATGCTTGCCGGGCGGGTGGACGGCTGGGTCTATGGCGAGGCCGTCATGCGCTGGACGTTGACCAGCCTGGAGATCCCGCCGGACCGCTACCGCTTCGACGGCCAGATCCGCGGCGGCGACAACTATTTCGCCTGCAACGCCGCCGTCAGCGCCGACTACCTCAAGCGCCTGCAGCAAGGGCTGGATGCGGCGAAGAAGGTCAAGGGCAGCGCCAGCGACTACGACCGCATCCTGTCGCGCTATCTGCGCACCGACACGATGCCGCGTAAATAGGGCCTGCAACCCCTCGACTCAGGCCGCCAGGCTGAGCCGGTCCCGTCCGGCATGCTTGGCGATGTAGAGGGCCTCGTCGGCCGCCTGCAGCAGCGCCTGCGCGCTCAAGTACGGATGAGCCGGGCTCGCCGCCGCCAGGCCCACGCTCAGCGTCAGGCTGCCTTGGCCATCAGGCAGGCGCAGCGCACGCAACTCATCCCGCAAGGACTCCAGCACGCCCTGGGCCTCGGCCATGCCGAAGCCGGGCAGCAGCGCCACGAACTCCTCGCCGCCCAGGCGGGCGACGACGTCGGTGTCGCGCTTGAAACGGTCGTTCAGCAGGTTGGCCACGCGCTGCAGGGCCATGTCGCCAACGGCCGTGCCATGGGCGATGTTGAACTGCTTGAACTGGTCCAGATCCAGCACGGCCAGGGACAGCAGGCCGCGCTGGCGCTGGGCGCGCTTGAATTCGCGGCGCAGGGCCTCGTCGAAGGCGCGCTGGTTGGCGATGCCGGTCAGCGCGTCGATGCGCGCCAGGCTGGCGAGTTCGCGCTGGTTGGCCTCCAGCGCCGAATGCGCCTCCTCGAGCAGGTGGCGCTGCTGGGTCAGCTCACGCCGCAGCTCACGGGCATCCTGGTCCTGCTGCCACAGCGAGCCGCGGGCGCGCTGCATCGCGTGGCCGATGCGGTCCAGCTCGGCGGTCAGGCGGGGCGCCACGACGGCTTCCGGTGTAAGGGGGATGGGCGCCGATTCCATGGCCTCGCAGCCGGCGGCGAGCTGGCGCAAGGGGCGCAGCAGCAGGGCTTCGATGAGCAGCAGCTGGGCGGCGCTGAGCAGCAGCACCAGCCAGGCCGAACGGGCCGCGCCTTCGCTGGGCGACTCGAAACCACCCAGGCTCCATTCGAAGACGGCGACGATGAGGGCCGTCAGCAAGGGCACACCCAGCGTCAGCCTGAACCGCAACGAACCCAGCCGCCGCGGGCTGACGCGGTCCAGGGTTTCGGCGGGGGAATCGGTACTCATGGGTCGACGCTGACTGCAGACAAATTGTCACGGCCGCATCCAAGGCCACCGCTCGGGGTTTGTCTGCAGGGAGTACTGCAGGCCGCTTCAGTACGGAACCTGGTCCGACGGGTACTTCCAGAAGTCCTTCAGCAGATAGTTCATCGGCAGATTCAGCGCCTTGTTCTTGGGCGGGATCGGCTTCATGAACCAGCGCTCGTAGATCGCATGGGCTTCGCGGCTCGTGACGAGGCGCTTCATCTCCTCGTCGACGATGGCCTTGAGCTCCGGATCGTTCTTGGGCAGCACGATGGACAAGGGCTCGATGGTCAGGAACTTGCCGACGACGCTGAATTTGGCCACGTCGGGCCGCGCCGACACGATGCCGTAGAGCAGCACGTCGTCCATGACGAAGCCGTCGGCCTGGCCGGCCGCCAGCATCTCCATGGCCTTGGCGTGGTCGGGCGCCTCGACGATCTTGACGCGCAGAGCGCGCTCGTCGTTCGCCTGGGTGATGGCTTTCAGCGGCGTCGTTCCCTTGGTGGAGACCAGCGTCTTGTTCTCGAAGCCGGCCAGGTCGTTGATGCCGCTGTCGGCCCGGACCAGATAGCGCGCGCCCGTGATGTAGTGCGGCACCGTGAAGGCGACCTTCTCGCGCCGCTCGGCATTGTTGGTCGTCGAGCCGCATTCCAGGTCGGCCTTGCCATCGACCACCATCTGGATGCGGTTGGCCGGCGTCACCAGCAGGAACTGCGGGTTCAGCGCATTCATCTTCAGCTTCTTGCGCACCGCCTCGGCGACCTTCAGGCACAGATCCACCGCATAGCCGACGGGGTGGCCGTCGGGCAGCAGATAGCTGAAGGGAACGGAGGATTCGCGGTGGGCCAGCACGATGCGGCCGCTGGACTGGATGCGCTCCAGCGCCGGGCCGGCCTGTGCGTTGTTGGCGAAGCTGAGGGCAAGGAGGATCGACAGCAGGGTTTTCATGGCCAGGCCATTGTGATTCAGACCCATAGAGTCTGCGCATGCGAAGTTGGCGTTGGCTGATGCTTGCGGCGTTGGCCGGCACGGTTGCGGCCGATCCGGGCTATTACGTCGTCACCCCCTATGACCAGGCCGGCCGCGTGGGTGCGGAGCTGCGCTACTGGACGGTCAAGGCGCCCGACGAAAAGGCGGTGCTCTGGCCCGAGCTGGGCCTGAGCTATGGCGTCAACACGCGCTGGACGACGCGGCTGCTGGCCAGCTGGGAGGGCGAGACCCTGCGCGGCGCCAGGCTGGAGACGTGGAACTGGATCAACGAGTTCATGCTGACCCAGGGCGAGAAGCCCTATGACCTGGCCATCCACGCCCAGCTGGTGCGCAACCGCGAGGACAGGAGCAATGCACTGGAACTGGGCCCCGTCTGGCAGACCGACCTCGGCCGCCTGAAGCTGAACGCCAATGTGTTCTGGGAATACGACAGCGACAAGCGCGACACGCGGCTCAAGCTGCAGTGGCGCGGCATCTACCGCGTGGCGCCGGGCTGGCGGGTCGGCGTCGAGGGTTTCAGCGAGGTCGGGCAGTGGAACGACTGGGCGCCGCGCGCGCGCCAGTCACACCGCGCCGGGCCGGCCTTGCTTGCCACGCTGTGGGACGAAGGACCGGACACGGTGACGCTGAACGCGGCCTACCTGTTCGGCAAGACCTACGGACAGCGCGGCGACATGTTCACGGTGCAGTTGCAATGGCTGCGCTGAGCGGCGCATCGCCTTCAGCGGCGACGGTGCGGTTGCGGCCGGCGCCCTTGGCTTCGTAGAGGGCGCGGTCGGCGGCGGCCAGCAGGTCGGCAAAACTCGTCGCGCTGGCCGGCACCATGGCCAGGCCCACAGACAGGGTCGCGCTGACGGTGCCGCCGTCGGGCGTCACGAAGGGGGCCTCCTGCACCATCAGCCGGATGCGCTCGGCCACCTCGCAGGCACCGGCCAGATCGGTGCGTGGCAGCAGCACGACGAACTCCTCGCCGCCGTAGCGCGCCGCCAGGTCGCCGGTGCGGAGGGACCGCAGGATCAGCCCGCCCACCTGGCGCAGCACCTCGTCACCCGCCGGATGGCCGTGGCCGTCGTTGATGGCCTTGAAGTGATCGATGTCCAGGAACAGGCAGGCCAGCGGGTAGCGGTGGCGCACGGCCTGGCTGAACTCGATGAGGCTGCGGTGGTCGAAATAGCGGCGGTTGTGCACGCCGGTGAGGCCGTCGGTCATGCCGGCGCGGCGCAGGCGCTCGCGGTTGAGCATGCTTTCGATGGCGATGGCGGCGATGGCCGACAGGCGGTCCAGGAACTTGGTGCCCGAGGCGGTGTCGTAGCGCTCGGGGTCGCGCGAACCCAGGTGCAGGCTGCCGATCAGCAGGCCCTGGCGGATCAGCGGCAGCAGGGCCGCCGAGCGCACGCCGGCTTCGGCGCCGAAGGCCTTGGGCAGCAGGGCCTCGTCCGGCCCGGGGCCGATGAGGCGGGTCGTGCGCGCGGCGCCGAACAGGTCCTTCAGCGGGCCATGGCCGTCCAGCAGCTGGGGCGCCTTGATCATGGGCAGGGCCGGCAGCGCACGGCGCAGCTCCTGCTCGGGATCGAGCAGCCACAGCTCGGCGGCGTCCAGGCCGAAATCCTCGCGGCAGTCGACGAGCAGCAGGTTGACCAGCTCCTCCATCGAGCTCACCGCGACGAGGCGGCGCTCCAGCGCGTCGAAGCGGTCCAGCTTGCGCTCATTGGCCTTGGCGGCGTCGAGCAGGGACTGCAGCTGGCGGCGCAGTTCCTGGACCTGGGCTTGAGGGTTGGGCGCGTTCATGAAGGCGGGATTGTCAGGGCGGCGCGCGCGAAGCTCCGTGGCAGGCCGGTGACGGGATCCGTGAAAGAGATTTCGCGTGCAACCAATTGCAGCGGCGCGTCGAAGCGCGGCGGGTTCTCGTGGGGCTGCAGCACCGGGTAGATGCGGTCGCCGACCAGGGGCAGGCCGAGGGCATTCATCTGGGCGCGCAGCTGGTGGCGCAGGCCGGTGTGGGGGCGCAGCTCGTAGCGCGCCAGGCCGCCCGGCAAGGTCTCGACGAGATCGACCCAGGTTTCGGCATTGGGCTCGCCATCGACGACCTGCATCTGCATGAAGCCATCGCCCTCGGGTTCCACGAGGCGGTGGCGCAGCACGCGCGGCCAGGGGCCGGCGCCGGCCGGCGCGATGGCGTCGTAGACCTTGGTGACGGTGCGGTCGCGGAACAGGCGGTGGTAGGCGTCGCGCTCCTCGCGCCGCAGGTTGAAGACGACCAGGCCGGCGGTCTCGCGGTCCAGCCGGTGCACGGGGTTGAGGTCCACCAGGCCGGTGGCGTGGCGCAGCCTGGCCATCAGCGTCTGGCGCGCATAGATGCCGCTGGGCGTCACAGGCAGGAAATGCGGCTTGTCGGCGATGAGCAGGTGTTCATCCTGGAAGACGATGCGCTCGCCGGCCGGGATGTCGGGCTCGACGTCCAGATGGCGCCAGTAGTAGACGCGCCGGTCGCCGCGGTAGGGTCTGTCGGCGACGGGTTGGCCGGCGTCGTCCACCACGTCGCCGTTGACCACCCGCTCGGGCCAGTCAACGACGCGCGGCAGGCGCTCGGCCAGGAAGGCCGTCATGCTGGGCCAGGGCCCCGGAGGGCAGAACACGGCACTCGCCGCGACGCCGTCGCGCAGCGGCAGAACCGGCTTGGGGGGCCTGGCCACCCTAACTCCGGCGGTGGGGCGCGCCCGAGGGGCGGGCGAGGCGGGCCGCTGACAAGGCGCGCCGACGCCGTGGGCGCATGCCCAGAAGGAGAAGCAACGCAGCCAGCGGTCCGCAGCGCACGTCCAGCGGGCGTGCAGCGTTGGATGTCGAAGCCAAGCCTGTCGAGGGTGAAGCCTGGACGTCGAAGCGATCCACCTTTTGCGTCATGAGAAGCGGCCCGCCGCCGGAGTTAGGGTGTTACTCGATGCGCGGCCCGCCGCGGGCGCGCTCGTCCATGTAGGCGTTGAGGCGCTTCATGTCCTGCGCTTCGGAGCGCGCGCCGCGCCAATCGCGCACCCAGGCCTCGCGATTGGGCTCGCTCGCCAGCTTGCGCACCGCGGCGTCGATGGCCTCGATATGTCGCTTGCCCGCCGGTGTGCGGCTGCAGGACACGGTGGCCAGCAAGGTGCTCAGGCCCTCGGCCACCGGCAGCGCGACGAGGGCGCCCGGATCGCCGGCGCGGGCCAGGTAGTCGTTGACGACGGTGGGGTACTCCAGCGTGTAGTCCATGCGGCCGGCGCGCAGCATGTCCAGCAGCTGGGTGCTGAGCTGGGCGCCGACGGCCAGGCGCGGCACCGTGTACTGGGACAGCAGGCTGTCGATCTGCGCGCCGAAGGCCCGGTCGCGCGCCACCAGCAGGCGCAGCTCGGGGCGCTTCAGCAGTTCCGACAGTTGCAGCCGCCCCTCCCGGGGCCGACCTTGGGAAAGGCTGTCCATCAGGTCACGCCGCACGATGACGTGCAGCTCGCGCGAGATCAGCGGCGGGTAGAGGTGGGAGAAATAGGCCCACTGCAGGCGCTCGGGGGTGCGCACATGCATGGTCGAGCACAGCGTCTGGCCGCGGCGGCTCTCGGCCTCGTAGCGGGCCGTGCTGGACTCGACGAACTCATGCCGGAAGTTGGGCATGCGCGTCAGCAGCACGCGCATGAAGCCGTCCACCTCGCCATGGCCCAGCTCGGCGATGGAGCGCGGCGGGCGGCCCTGCACGAAGCTGAAATGAGGCGGCACGTCCTGGGCCACCCAGCGGATGGTGTCGACGGGCGCCGCGGCCTCGGCGGCCGAGGCCACCAGGCATGCGGCCGCGCACATCCAGCGCAACATCAATCCCCTTCGACCCACTCGATTCGAGCGCCAAGTTCGCAGATGTGCTCGACGAAATTGGGATGGGCGCGGCGGATCGGCGTCGCGTTCTTGATCACGCTCTTGCCCGGGATGCTGGCCGCCACCATCAGCAGCGCGATGGCGACGCGGATGATGTAGGGGCTCTCGACCTCGGTCGGGCTCAGCGGCTTGCCGCCGAAGGTGATCATGCGGTGCGGGTCGCTCAGGAAGGCATGGGCGCCGAACTTGGCGAGCTCGCTGGTCCAGCCCATCGCGCCGTCATAGACCTTGTTCCAGAACATCACGCTGCCTTCGGCCTTGACGCCCAGGGCCACGAAGATGGGCAGCAGGTCGACCGGCACATAGGGCCAGGGCGCCGCTTCCACCTTCTGCAGGATGTTGCGCGTGAAGGGTTCCTTGACCTTCAACGGGCCATTCGTCACGCAGCGGCTCCAGCCGTCTTCATGGACGATCTGCACGCCGAACTTCGCGAACGTGCGGTCCAGCAGCGGGAACATCTCCGGCGCGCCGTTCTTGACCTGCACATTGCCGCCGGTGATGGCGCCCAGGGCCAGGAAGGTGACGATCTCGTGGAAGTCTTCCGTGAAGGTGTAGTCGGCGCCGCCGAGCTCCTGCACCCCGGTGATCTTCAGCTTGGACGTACCGTGGCCGTCGATCTTGGCGCCCAGCAGCGACATGAAGTTGCAGAACTCCTGCACATGCGGCTCGCTGGCCGCATTGGTCAGCGTGGAGACGCCATCGGCCAGCGCCGCGCACAGCACGAAGTTCTCGGTCGTCGTGACGGAGGCGTAATCGGTCCAGTGGTCGTTGGCGCTCAGCGGCCGTTTGACGTGCAGCACCAGGCCGTCCGGCAGGCGCTCGACGTCGGCGCCGAAGCGCTGGAACACCTCGACGTGCGGGTCGATCTCGCGCGCGCCCAGCGTGCAGCCCTTGACGTCGTCCTCGATGCGCGCCGCGCCGAAGCGGGCCATCAGGCCCGGCACCAGCATGATGGAGGAGCGCATCTCCTCGGGCAGGCGGTCGGTGGCCGGGTCGAAGTGGGTGTCGCGGTGGTGGACGTCGAGGATGCCGGTCTTGAAATCGAGCTCCACCTGGGAGCCGAGCTTGCGGAAGACCTCGACGATCTTCTTCACATCGGTGATCTCGGGCACGCCGCGCAAGCGCACCGGCTGCCGGGTCAGCAGCGTGGCGCAGAGGATGGGCAGGACGGCGTTCTTGTTGGCCGAGGGGGTGATGCGGCCCGAAAGGGGCGTGCCGCCGTGGACGATCAGATGAGACATCGAATGACAGGTTTCGGTGCGCGCAAGCGGCGCGCGGTGGCATTGTCGGCGTTTGCGGCGCGGCGCACCCGCCACCCCCCGGAAGCTTTGTTCCGCACGGGGGGAATCAATCTTCCGCCGTCGGGTCCAGGCGCCTGGCCGTCCCAGTCGGCCGCGAGCCTGTCGAGCGACGCCGCATCCAGGGGACGGCGTTGTTATGCTGGCGCGACCAGTCCGGGTCACCCAGACCCCCAACGACAGGGAGGTGATTCCATTGCGCCAGCCCGCTGACGAGGACCAGCCTCACCCCACCCACCGCCGCGTTGGCGGTGGCGCCGTGCCACTGCTGCTGGCGCTGCTGGCCGCCCCCGCGGCGGCGCAGGATCTGAGCCAGCTGTCGCTGGAGCAGCTGTCCAACATCGAAATCAGCTCGGTATCACGGCGCCGCGAGAAACTCGCGCAGGTGCCGGCCTCGCTGTACGTGATCAGCGCCGACGCGATACGGCGCTCAGGCGCGCGCAGCCTGCCCGAGGCGCTGCAACTGGCGCCCAACCTGCAGGTCGCGCGGGTCGATGCCAACCAGTACGCCATCAGCGCCAGGGGCTTCAACAACTCGGTGGGCAACAAGCTGCTGGTGCTGATCGATGGCCGCACGGTCTACGCGCCCTATTTCTCCGGCGTGCAATGGGACCAGCAGGATGTGCTGCTGGACGATGTCGCCCGCATCGAGGTCATCAGCGGGCCGGGCGGCAGCGTCTGGGGCACGAACGCGGTCAATGGCGTCATCAACATCATCAGCCGGCCGGCCGCGGACGCGGGGTTGCTGCTGCGCGTCGATGCTGGCACGGACGAGCGCGCGGCCGCGCTGCGCCACGGCGGCAGGCTGCCGCTGCAGGGGCACTGGCGCGCCTACGCGAAGCTGCAGCAGCGCGATGCCACCGAGACCGAAGCCGGCGCGGCCGTGAAGGACAGGTCGCGGCGCTGGCAGTTGGGCTGGCGCGCCGACTGGCTGGACGGCGAGGACGGGCTGACCTTGCAGGGCGACATCTACCGCGGCCATACGGTGGACCGCATCAACGGCGCACAGAACTTCGGCGGCTTGCGCACGTCGGGCGAGAACCTGCTCGCGCGCTGGACCGGCCAGCTGGACGGCGGCTCGCGGCTGCGCCTGCGGGCCTACTACGACCGCGTGGAGCGCGAGGACGCGATCCTGTACAGCCCGCGCTTCACGGTGCTGGACCTGGAGGCACAGCACAGCCTGGCCTGGGGTGCGCACCAGATCGACTGGGGCGGCGGCTGGCGGAGTTCACGCGACCATGTCACGCCGGGCCGGCTGTTCGGCTTCGCGCCCGACCACGCGACGCAGCAGTGGCAGAACCTGTTCGTACAGGACGAGTTGCATCTGGCGGACGGCTGGCGGCTGACGGCCGGCACGAAGTTCGAGCACAACGACTACACGGGCTGGGAGACGCTGCCGTCGCTGCGCCTGGCCTGGTCGCCATCGCCGCGCTGGCAATGGTGGGCCTCGCTGTCGCGCGCAGTGCGCGCGCCGGCCCGGCTGGACCGCGACCTGCGCCTGCCGCCTCAGCCACCCTACATCATCGCGGGCGGGGCCGGCTTCGTGTCGGAGGTCGCACGCGTCGTCGAGTTGGGCCACCGCGGCCAGCCGAGCAGCACGCTGAGCTATGCGCTGACGCTCTACCACCACGACTGGCAGCGGCTGCGCAGTGGCCAGCCGCCTCCCAATGCGATGGTGCAGAACATGATCGCCGGCAGCAGCTGGGGCCTCGAAACCTGGGGGCACTGGCAGCCGCTGGCCTGGCTGCGGCTGAGCGCCGGCTTCAATCACCTGCAGCAGGACCTGTCCGTACAGCCGGGCAGCCGCGACCCGGTGGGGCCGTCCGCCCTGGGCAACGATCCGCCGCGGCAATGGCAGCTGCGCGCCACGCTGCAGCCCGCGGAGCGCCATGAGCTGGACGTGGCGCTGCGTCATGTCGCTGCGCTGCCGCAACCGGCCGTGCCCGCCTACACCGTGCTGGACGCCAACTATGGCTGGCGCGCCGCGCCGACGCTGGCGTTGACGCTGGGCGGCCGCAACCTGCTGCATGGCCGCCATGCGCAGGCCAATGCCGCGCCGGGCCGCAGCGTCTTCGGGCCCGAGGCCTACGCGCAGCTGCGGTGGACCCCGTGACACCGGCGCGGCGCCGGTCGCTGCTGGCCCTCGCGTTGGGTTTGCCGGTGGCCGGCCTGAGCCGCGCACAGACCGACGATGCCGTCGGCGAGGTGCGCATCAAGGCCGAGTTCCTCTACAAGTTCACGGCCTACGTGGACTGGCCCGACGGCGCGCTGGGTGCTGCCGATGCCCCCTTTGTGATCGGCGTGCAGGGGTCGGAAGCCATGCTCGGCGAGCTGAACCAGACCGTGCAGGGGCGCACCGTGCAGGCGCGACCGGTGCAGGTGCGGCGCGTACGCGCGGCCGATGCCGACCCGGGCCTGCACCTGCTGTTCCTGGCTCAGGGCGAGGCGGCCAGCCCGCGGCGCGGGCTGTTGCAGGTCAGCGAGGGTGCGGCCGGCGACGCGCCGACGCGCGCCAGCGCCATTCACTTCATGGTCATTGGCGGGCGCGTGCGCTTCGATGTGCTGCTCGACGGTGCTGAACGCGCCGGCCTGCGCCTGAGCTCGCGGCTGCTGTCCGTGGCTCACAAGGTGCATGCGGCGCGTTGAGGCCGCCGGTTTCAGGCTGAGCCGCTGCCGGGATCCAGCCGCCGCGCCCGCGCCAGCCGCCAGGCATCCGCCGGGTCGCTGAAGACGGCCTCCGCCGTCGTGTCGGTCTCGCGGCCAGCGGCGTCGATGGCGATGCGCTTGTCGAAGACATAGCACTCGCCCTGCCAGTCCTGGGCCGCGTCGTCGGGGAAGGCCTCGAGGTAGCTCAGGATGCCGCCGTCCAGCTGAGCCACCTTGAGCCCCTGGGCCTGCATCCAGGCGGCCGTCTTCTCGCAGCGGATGCCCCCGGTGCAGTACATCGCCACCGTCTTCCCCTGCCATGCGTCGCGCTGTGACTCGACATAGGCCGGGAAGTCGCGGAAATGGGCCACGCCGGGGTCGATGGCGCCGCGAAAGCGGCCGAGCTTGAACTCGAAGCTGTTGCGGTTGTCGAGAACGACGGTGTCGGGGTCATCCAGCAAGGCGCGGAACTGTTGCGGGCTGACGTGGGTACCGGTGTCCTCGCCGCTGACGCCTGGCACGCCGAAGGCGACGATCTCGCGCTTGACCGACACCTTGAGTCGGCCGAAGGGCGAGCGCTCGCAGGCGTTGTGCTTGAAATGCAGGCCTGCCAGGCCGGGTTGCTGCTGCAGCAGCGCCTCGAAGGCGGCCACCGCCGCCGCCGGCCCCGCCAGGGCCGCGCTCAACCCCTCCGGGGCGACGAGGATGACGCCGCCCAGCCCCACGGCCGCGTCGCGCAGCCAGGCCGCCAGGGCGCTGGGGTCGGCAATTGGCGTGAAACGGTAGAACGAGCTGTGGATCAGGGACATCGGTGCGGATTGTCGCGCCCGCCCTGAACCACAGACCTCGCCCGGTCAGCCGGGCGCCGAGGCCGCTTCGCTGGCCACCGGTGCCGAAGGTGGCGCCGGCACGACCACCGCAGGGCAATCCGCCTCCCGCTCCGGCGGGTTGGACAGCGGCACCGACTTCAGCTCGCCGGTCAGCGTCCTGAGCAGGGCCCGGCCGCAACGCTGCTGCAGCACCTGGGCGCGCTCCATGCGCTCCCGTCGGCCTTCCAGATAGCGCACGGTGCGTTGCCGCCCTTCGTCGGTCGCGCCGGGCGGCAGGTCGCTCGCCAGCGCATCGGCGGCCATCGCGAGCAGCTGGGCCATGCGCTTGACCAGCAATTCGCCGTCCTTGCTGGACCAGGCCTCCACCACGTTCTCCTCCACCAAGGGGTCGGAGACGACGGTGACCGAGGCGCGACGCTGCGGGTTCGGATCGGCCGCGACACGCCAGCCGGCGTCGGCCTGCACGATCAGCGCGCGGCTGTCCTGGGTCATCCAGAACGCCGGCACCAGCTCGAGCCGCCAACGTGCGTCGGCCAGCGGCGTGGCGGCGCTGGACAGCAAGCCGCGCGCCTGCGTCACCAGGCCCTCCGGCGTCATCTGCGCCACGATGTTCTGATAGGGCGCCACCACCAGGTCGGCGCGCTGCTGCCGCTTGTTGGCCTCCGCGCGCAGCACGCCCTCGTTGACGGCGGCATGCGTCAGGATGGCGACCAGAAGACCGGCGGCGTTGGGTGCCGGGTACATCATCTGCCCCGTCTTCATGCCGGCGCTGTCGCGGTCTTGCACGCCGTGGAACTCGACGCCGGGGCGCGCCAGGCTGTCCCAGCCCAGCGCCCAGCTGTCGCCACGCGTCTGCGCCCCCGCCGCACAGGGCAGCAGCGTCGCCCCGACGATCAGGGCCCGGCGCAGGCGCCAGACGCCCTCACTGCAGCGGCTTGAGGACGGCATCCTTGCCAAGCTCCAGGGCTTCGAAATAGGCGTTGGTCAGGCCGGGGAACTTGGGCGGCTGGTCCCAGGCGGTGCCTGCCGAGGCCTTGCCGATGTCGATGGTCTTGTACCAATCCAGCGCGTTGGTGCGCAGGTCCACCAGATAGGCCACGCCCTTGAAGACGGCCTTGGGCTCGGCCGTCGGCACATAGGCCGAGTAGTTGCGCCACACACCCAGCGCGCTGATCTGGATGACGAGCAGGCGATCGACGCCATGCTTCTCGCGCAGGCCGCGGAAGTCCTGGCGCGCGAAGTTGGGCGCATCGCCACTGAACTTGGGCAGCTCATCGAGCTTCAGGTCGGCGGGCAGGGCCACCGCGCTGCCACCACGCTTGACGATGATCGACGCGGCCTGGTCCTTCAACGTGGCCAGGTCTTCCAGCGGCAAGGTGCGCACATAGCCTGTCAGCGTGCTGTGGGCGGCGCTCGCCACGCCGATGCAGAGCAGGCAGCCGGCACCGGGGAACTCGGTATCCACCTTGGGCAGCGCCGTCATCACAACGCCCACCTTGCCCGCGCCAGCAGCGAAGGCAGCCGGGTTGAGCGACACCGGGTTTTGCGGCTTCACCGCGCAGCCCGTCAAAACGACCAGCCATGCGGCGGCCAACCAAGTCATCCATTTGCGCATGAAAGCTCCCTGAAACTGTTTGAGGTCGGCGTCCGCCATGCCGGGCGTCGCGCTGGCGCGGATGATGTCGTAATGCCATGACATCAAGGCCGAAGCGCGGCTCCAGACTTTCCCCAATCCCGGGGCTTCCTAGAATCCAGTGCTTGCCTGCTCACGCCTGCACATGTCCGATCGCCTCAAAGTCCTGCCCCAATACCTGATGCCCAAGCTCGCGATGACGCGGCTGGCCGGGCACTACGCCTCCAAGCCCATGGGGGGCATCACGACGTCGACGATCCGCCGCTTTGTCGCCAAATACGGCGTCAACATGGCCGAGGCGGCGGAGCCGGACATCAATGCCTACAAGACCTTCAACGACTTCTTCACCCGCGCGCTGAAGCCCGGTGCCAGGCCCATGGCCGACGCGCCGCTGATCTGCCCGGTGGACGGCGCCATCAGCCAGGTCGGCCGCATCCAGGGCGACCAGGTCTACCAGGCCAAGGGCCAGAACTTCACGACGACGGCCCTGGTCGGCGGTGATGCCCAGCTGGCCGCGCGCTTTACGGACGGCCTGTTCGCCAACCTCTACTTGAGCCCCAAGGACTACCACCGCATCCACATGCCCGCCGCCGGTCGCCTCGTGCGCATGGTGCATGTGCCGGGCGAGCTGTTCTCGGTGAACCCGACGACGGCGCGCGGCGTGCCGGGGCTGTTCGCGCGCAACGAGCGCCTCGTCTGCGTGTTCGACGACGACAGCCTGGGCCGCTGGGTGCTGGTGCTCGTCGGCGCGACCATCGTCGGCAGCATGGCCACCGTCTGGCAAGGCCAGATCAAGCGCGAAGGCCCGGTGCGCGAGTGGGATTACTCACCCAGCCAGGTCACGCTGGCCCAGGGCGATGAGATGGGCCGCTTCCTGCTCGGCTCCACCGTCGTCATGCTGTTCGAGAAGAGCGGCCTGCAGTTCAACCCGGCGTGGCAGCCGGGGGGCTCGATCCGGATGGGTGAGCTGATGGCCCGTTGAGGAGGGCTGCCGCCGCATCGGGCAGCAGCGGCCGGGACAGCAGCCAGCCCTGCAGATGCGTGCAGCCCAGGGCCTCGACCTCGGCGGCCTGGGCCTCGGTCTCCACCCCTTCCGCGACGATGGCCAGGCCCAGCGACTGGGCCAGCAGGCAGGCCGCGCGCACGACGGCGCCGGCCGCAGGCTCGGGCAGCGGGTCGATCATGCTGCGGTCGAGCTTGAGCGTCGTGATGGGCAGGCGGCGCAGCAGCGTCAGCGAGCTCTGGCCGGTGCCGAAGTCGTCGAAGGCGACGCCCACGCCCGCATCGCGCAACCGCGCGAGCTGGGGCAGCACGCGGTCCATATGCGTCATGGCGGCGGTCTCGGTGATCTCCACCTCGATCAGCGCCGGGTTCACGCCATGGGCGCGCACCAGGTCCAGCAGCCAGTCGGCAAAGCCCGTGTCCTCGAACTGCAGCGGCGACACATTCACCGCCACCGGCATCACGGCCAGGCCCTGCTGCTGCCAGGCCCGCMGCTGCTGGGCGGCCTGGCGCAGGATCAGCGTGCCCAGCGGCACGATCTGGCCGGTGCGCTCGGCAGCGGGGATGAAGTCGGCCGGGCTGACACGGCCGCGGCCCGGCCGCTGCCAGCGCACCAGGGCCTCGAAACCCGCCAGCTGCCGGCCGCCCGCGCTGAACTTGGGCTGGTAGTCGAGCTGGAACTCCTCGCGCTCGATGGCCGCGGCCAGGGCTTGTTCGATCTCCAGCAGGCCACCCGCGCCGGCCGCCATGCCGGGCCGGAAGGCGACGGCGGCCGCACCGGCCTGCTGCTTGGCCTGGTGCATGGCCACGTCGGCGGCACGCAGCAGCGCCGCGCCATTCAGGCCATGGGCGGGGAAGCGCGCGATGCCGACCGACAGATGCACATACAAGGCCCGGTGGGCGACCGCGAAGGGCGCGTTCATCAGCGCGAGCAGGCGCTGGCCGACGAGCATGGCGGCCGTGTCGTCGTCGACGCCGGGTTGCAACAGCAGGAACTGGTCTTCGCCGAGGCGGGCCAGCAGGGCTTCGGGCGGCAGGGCCTCGCGCAGGCGCGCGGCGATGGCCTGCAGCAGCGCGTCGCCGGTCTCGTGGCCCAGGCTTTCGTTGACGAGCTGGAAGCGGTCCAGGTCGGCCGACAGCAGCGCGAAGCCCGGGCCGCCGGGTGCCGTCAGCTCGGCGAGGCGGGCCAGTGCCGAGTGGCGGTTGGGCAGGTCGGTCAGTTCGTCGTGCAGGGCCTGGCGGCGCAGCGCCTCATGGGCCTCGCGGCGCTCGGTGTCGTCCAGCAGCAGCACCAGCTCGGCCGGACCGTCGTCCCAGTCGATGAAGCTGGACAGGCAATGCAGATACAGCAGCCGCCCATCGAGGCGCTGGCGCAGGCCATCCCAGGCCAGGCCTTGCAAGCGGCCTTCGATGACGCGGCGATGCCGCTCGGCGGCCTCGGTGACCTGCTCGGGCAGGCGCACCGCCGACAGATCCCCGCCGCCCGCGGCCAGTTCGGTCTGGCCATACTCGAACATGGCCAGCGCCGCCGGGTTGGCATAGAGCAGGCGGCCGTCACGGATGACGGCCTGGCCCTGCAGGGACTGCTCTGCGAGCTGACGCAGCCTGGCGCCGGCCCGTGCCGCCTCGGCCTTGGCACGTCGCACCGAGAGCAGGATCATCGACATCGCCAGCACGCCCTGGACGCAGGTGCCGGCGATGTGGGCAAAGGCCGAATGGGCCAGCGGGTCTTCCAGCGGACTGATGAAGTGCAGCGCGCCCGAGACGGCGAAGCAGGCGGCGGTGAAACGCTCGGCGCGCTGGCCGCCCTGCCACATCCATCGGGCCGACAGCCAGGCGCTGCAGGCCAGCGCGATGGAGGCCAGCCAGATGGCCGCCGGCTGGTTGACCAGGGCCGTGCCCATGACCGCGAACAGCAGCACCGCGAAGCCGGGCAGGAAACGCCGCCAGGGCCAGGGCCGACCGGTGTAATGGGCCGCGCCGGCAATCTCCAGCGCCATGGTGCCGATCATGCAGATCGTCGCCACGGTAGCTTGCAGCCGATAGTGCAGGGATTCCGGCTGGTCGCTGGGCAGCAGCGCGATGCCCAGGGTCAGCGTCAGCGCCAGCAGGATCTGGGACCAGCCCCAGTCGCGGATGTGCCGGTAACCGGGCTCCAGCCGCGCCAGTGCCAGCATCGCACCGCCCAGCATGGCGATGAAGCAAGAACTGATCAGCAGCAGCGGCAGCATGAATGCTCGGCCCTCCCCGGGTCGCGCGAATCCTAGCCTTACAACTGCTGGCGGTCCCTGTCCAAATACCGTCTAGGCAAGCATTTATGCCTCACCAGTGCAGCGTAACCACGGCGCTGGCCGGCAGCTCGTAGCTGAAGCGCTGCCCCGGCGCCTGCACCGTGAAGCGGCGTGCTTGCGACGCCGAATTGCAGACGATGAGGACGGTGCTGCCATCGGGGTTGGTGAAGGCGACGTGATCGAGTCCCTTCGCTCCGCCCTCCGAGTCCACACGCCGCGCGCCCTGCGTCACGAAGCGGCTGGCATGGCCGAAGGCGTAGTACTCGATGTTGCGGGTGACCTGGCCGGTCTTGGGGTCGATGGTGACGACGCCGCGACAGTCCTTGCAGCCGCCCAGATGCGGGCCGTATTGCGGGTCCAGCGCCAGGTTCCACATCAGCACGCCACGCGCGCCGTGGCGGGTGCTGCCGATGATGAGGTTGCGCGTGATCCACGGCAGGGTCTCGTTCCACTGCGGTTTCCATTCGCCGCCGGAACACTCGGTGAACCAGACGTCCAGCGCTGGGAATTGCCGGGCCACCTGCGACTGCGCCGACACATCGCCGCCGTAGCAATGCCAGGCCACGCCCGAGACGTATTTGCGCGCCTTGGCATCGGACAGCATGGACAGCGGGCTCCAGGGCTCGTCCCAGTTGTGGTCCCATTCCAGCAACTGGGTCTTCATGCCCTTGGCTTCAAGCAAAGGGCCGAGGTGCTGGCCGACGACGACGGCGCGGGTGCGGGGCGTCATGCGCATGCCGGGATAGTCGGGCGGCTCGAAGTGCGGTTCGTTCTGCAGCGTCAGCGCAAAGATGGGCACGCCCTCGGCCTTCATCTCGTCCACGTAGCGGACCATGTAGCGGGCGAAGGCGCCATAGAACTCGGGTTTGAGCTGGCCCTGCACCAGGCTGTCGGTCGTCTTCATCCAGCCCGGCGCGCTCCAGGGCGAGGCCATGACCTGCAGCTTGGGGTTCAGCGCCAGGGCCTGCTTGACGGCGGGGATGACGTCCTCCCGCTCGGGCGCCAGCGAGAAGTTCTTCAGTTCGGGGTCGGTCTGACCCGCGGGCATGTCGTCCAGGCTGTAGTGGCGGCGCGAGAAGTCGGACGCGCCAATGGTCAGGCGCGTCAGCTCGAAGCCCAGGCCATGGCCTTCACGCGTGAACAGCTCGCGCATCAGGGCGTCGCGCTGCGTGGGACTCATGCCGTTGCGGATCAGCCAGGCCGAGCCTTCGGTGATGGCGGCACCAAAGCCGGCGATGCGCTGGTGCTGGCGCCTGGGGTCGATGCGGATGACTTCACCCGCCTTGGTGGCCTTGTCGACCACGCTGGGCGCGAGCAGCTGCTGCTGGTCGGCCGTGGTGAGAAAAGCCCGTACAGGAGCAGCGTTAGCAAGGCCGGCGAGCGCGGCTGTCAGCGTCAGAAGCAGTGTCTTCATGGTCTCTGGCTAAGGTGCCGCGCAGTGAGCGGCGATGAAGTCGGCGTGGGCGGGCATCACCTCCACGCAGCGGCGCACGACGCGATGGACGTCGGCTATGAATTCCTGGGCTTGTCCGGCAGGACGCGCGGCGGCGAGCGGGTGGTGGCCGCGCGGCATCAGCCCCTGGCCGATCAGCACCTGCAGCCAGCTCGGCTCGGAGAACAACTCCTGGCCCTGGCGGAACAGCCGGCCATGGCTGGCGAAGAGGTCCATGCGGGCCTGCAGCGCCTCGGGCACGGCCATGGCGCGGCAATGGCGCCAGAAGGCCGAATCGTCGCGGCGCGTCAGCTTGTAGTGCAGGATGATGAAGTCGCGCACCGACGCCATCTCGGCGGCGGTCTGGCGGTTGTATTCGGCGATGTCGGCGGCGGCCAGACTTTCGCTCGGGAAGAGATCGATGAGACGCAGCACTGCGCTCTGGATCAGGTGGATGCTGGTGGACTCCAGCGGCTCCAGGAAGCCGCTCGCGAGGCCGATGGCGACGCAGTTGCCGACCCAGGCCTGCTGGCGGCGACCGGTGCGGAACTTGATGAGACGGGGCTCGGCGAGGGGTTCGGCGTCGAGGTTGCGCATCAACGTGTCGCGCGCGGTGGCTTCGTCGGTGAAGGCGCTGGCAAAGACATGGCCGTTGCCGGTGCGGTGCTGCAGCGGGATGCGCCACTGCCAGCCAGCGTCGTGGGCCGTCGCCCGCGTGCAGGGCAGCAGCGGGCCGTGCGAAGCCGTCGGCACGGCCCAGGCGCGGTCGCAGGGCAGCCAGTTGGACCAGTCCTCGAAAGCCACGCCCAGGGTCTTGCCGATCAGCAGCGCATGCAGGCCGGAGCAGTCGATGAAGAAGTCGCCTTCGATCTTGCGGTCGCCGTTCAGGTGCAGGGCGCGGATGTGGCCGCCCTCGCAATCGACACGCTCGATGCGGCCCTCGAGGCGCTGCACGCCCTGCTTCTCCGCATGCCGGCGCAGCAGGGCCGCATAGCGCGAGGCGTCGAAGTGGAAGGCATAGGCAATCTCGGCCAGCGGCGAGCCGGCCATGCCGGGCCGAGGGCGCATGAAGCGGCCGGCCAGCGCAGCCTGGTTGTTGATCGAGAACTCCGCCAGCGGCGTTTCGGCGCCCAGGCGCAGCCAGTGCTGGTGGAAGGGCAACTCGTCCAGCGGCCGCCCGACGTCGCCGAAGGCGTGCATATAGCGCTCGCCGATGGCACCCCAGTCGACGAACTCGATGCCGAGCTTGAAGGTCCCGCCGGTCTCGCGCAGGAACTCGTCTTCGTCCAGCCCGATGCGCGCATTGAAGCCGCGGATGGGCGGGATGGTGGCCTCGCCGACGCCGACGATGCCGATCTCGTCGGACTCGACGAGGGTGAGCTGCCAATGCCCCTGCCCCAGCTTGGCCGCCAGCGCCGCCGCGCACATCCAGCCGGCACTGCCGCCGCCCACGATGACGATGCGGCGCAAGGCGTCCATCAGGCCAGGCGCTGCTCGGTGGTCGCGTCGAAGACGCTGAGCGCGGTCTCGTCGATGTCGAAGGCCAGCTCATCACCGGCCGCGACCTTGCGGCCATCGTGCACGAGGACCGAGAAGCCCTGCTCGCCCAGCTTCATCCAGACGACCTGGTGGTTGCCCATGGGCTCGACCAGTTGCACGGTGGCGCGCCAGCGGCCGTCGGACTGCAGGCGCACATGCTCGGGGCGGATGCCGAGCACCAGGTTCTGCCCCGCCTTCACGCGGCCCTCGGCCAGCTGCAAGGGCAGCGCACCTTGCAGTGAACGGCCATCGGCACCGACGTGGGCGGGCACGAAGTTGATGGCCGGCGCGCCGAGGAAGCCCGCGACGAAGAGATTGGCGGGCGTCTCGTAGACCTCGCCGGGCGTGCCGATCTGCTGGATGACGCCGCTCTTCATGACGACGATGCGCGAGGCCAGCGTCATGGCCTCGACCTGGTCGTGGGTCACGTAGATCATGGTGTTGCCCAGCGTCTGGTGCAGCAGCTTGAGCTCGCGGCGCAGTTCGGCGCGCAGCTTGGCGTCGAGGTTGGACAGCGGCTCGTCGAACAGGAAGACGCCGGCCTCTCGCACCAGGGCGCGGCCGATGGCGACGCGCTGGCGCTGGCCGCCGGACAGCTGGGCCGGCTTGCGGCTCAGCAGCGGCGTCAGCTGCAGCATCTCGGCCGCGCGGTTGACCCGCTTCTCGATCTCGGCCTTGGGCACGCCGGCCACGCGCGGGCCGAAGGACATATTGCGCTCCACCGTCATCGTCGGGTACAGCGCATAGCTCTGGAACACCATGCCGATGCCGCGCTCGGCCGGTTCGGCGTCGGTCATGTCGGTGCCGCCAATGTGGATGCTGCCCGCACTCACGTCGATGAGGCCGGCGATGCTGTGCAGCAGCGTCGACTTGCCGCAACCCGAGGGGCCAAGCAGCACGAGGAACTCGCCCTCGTGGACCTGCAGGTCCAGGCCCTTGATGACTTCGTTGTGCCCGAACTTGATGCTCAGGCTCTGGATGTTCACGCCACTCACTTGACGGCTCCCGCTGCGATGCCGCGGACGAACCAGCGGCCGGAAATCAGATAGACAAGAAGGGGCACGGCAGACGTCAGGATCGTCGCGGCCATGTTGAGGTTGTAGAGGCGCTCACCCGTCGTCGTGTTGATGACGTTGTTGAGCTGCACCGTCATCGGCTGGTTCTCGCGGCCGGCGAAGGTCAGGCCCAGGATGTAGTCGTTCCACACGCCGGTGATCTGCATGATGGCCGCGACGATCAGCATGGGCGTAGACATGGGCAGCACCAGCTGCACGAAGATGCGCCAGAAGCCGCCACCATCCACGCGCGCCGCCTTGAAGAGCTCGGTCGGCAGGCTGGCGTAGTAGTTGCGGAACAGCAGCGTCATGATGGGCATGGCGAACACCAGGTGCACGGCGACGATGCCGGGCAGGCTGCTGTAGATGCCGACGGCCGCTTCCAGCTTGACGAGCGGGTAGATCATCACCTGGATGGGGATGAAGGCGCCCATCATCAGGATGCCGAACAGCCACTCGCCGCCCTTGGGCTTCCACCAGCTCAGCGCATAGCCATTGATGGCGCCGAGCAGGATGGGCAGGATGACCGAGGGCACGGTGATGGCGACCGAGCTCCAGAAGCCGCCACGAATGCCCTCGCAGCTGACGCCCGTGCAGGCCTCGCTCCAGGCGGCGCGCCAGGCGTCGAAGGTGATGGTCGACGGCAGCGCGAAGATCTGGCCGAGGCGGATCTCGTCCATGCTCTTGAACGAGGTCGTCAGCATCACGTACAGCGGCAGCAGGAAGAACACCGCCGCGAAGATCAGGAAGGCGTAGACGCCGATACGGGCCCAGTGGGCTGTGGCCTTGCGCTTCATGCGTGGCCTCCCTTCGCGGCCTGACGGCTGCGCACATAGGCGAGCGGCGCGACGAGGGCAAGCACCGTGAGCAGCAGCATCACCGCACCGGCCGAGGCCAGCGCCAGGTTGGCGCGGCCGAACAGGTGGTCCATGATGAACTTGGCCGGCACGTCGCTGGCCGTGCCCGGGCCGCCCTGGGTCATCGCGACGACGGTGTCGAAGACCTTGACGACGCCGGTGGCCAGCAGCGTGAAGACGGTGGCCAGCGTGGGTCCCATCATGGGCAGCACGATGGACAGATAGACGCGCCAGGTCGGGATGCCATCCAGCTTTGAGGCCTTCCAGATCTCCTCGTCGATGCCGCGCAGCCCCGCCAGCATCAGCGCCATCACCAGCCCTGCCCCTTGCCAGGTGCCGGCGATGACGACGGTGTAGATAACCATGTCCTGGTCGACGATCCAGTCGAAGTGGAAGTCCTTCCAGCCCATCTGCTGCATCGCGTTCTGCAGGCCGCTGTCGGGGTTGAGCACCCACTGCCAGACCAGGCCCGTCGCCACGAAGGACATCGCATACGGGTACAGGAAGGCCGTGCGCAGCACGCCCTCGCCACGCACCTTCTGATCGATGAAGACGGCGAGCAGGAAGCCCAGCAGCATGGCCGCGGCGATATAGAGCACGCCGTAGATGGCGAGGTTGTGGATGGCGAGCTGCCAGCGCTCGTTGTCGAGCAGGCGCTCGAACTGCTGCAGGCCGACGAAGTCGTCCTTGGGGAAGGTGCGCGCGCTGGACACGGAGGTGCGCAGCGTCCACAGCACCGTGCCCACATAGCCGACGCAGACGATGAGGGCCAGGGGCAGCAGCGCGCCCCAGGCCGCGAGGGACCGACGCTTCATGTCAGTTCCTGAGTGCGGAGACGATGTCCTTCTGGACCTTCTCGACCGGGATGTTGCGGTTCCAGTAGCTGGTCAGCACGTCCTGCAGCGCGCCGTTCTGGTCGGGCGTGATGTAGATCTCGCCGTTGCCGAGTTGGCGCGACTTGTCCTTCATCGCCGCCACGCCCATCTGGGCGCACATGTCCATCTGGCTGACGTCGACGTCGGTGCGGATGGGGATGCTGCCCTTCTTGATGCTGAAGGCAACCTGGGTGGCGGGCTGGGTGATGACGCTGGCGAGCAGCTGCTGGGCCTTGACCTGGTCGGGCTTGCTGGTCTTGGGGAAGACCATCACGTCGCCCTGGATGATGTAGGGCGCCTTGGGTCCGAAGCCGGGTGCGCAGCCGTAGTCCTTGCCGGCCTCCTGCTTGGCCTGGGCAAACTCGCCCTTGGCCCAGTCGCCCATGATCTGCACGCCGCCGCGGCCGCTGATCAGCATGGCGGTGGCGTCGTTCCAGTTGCGGCCGGGCGAGCCCTTGTCGGTGTAGCCCTGCAGCTTCTTGTAGGCCAGCAGCACCTTCTTGAAGTCCTCGCCCAGGATGGCCTTGGGGTCGCGGTCGCGGAAGATCTTCAAGTAGAGGTCGCGGCCGCCGTAATGGGCCAGCGTGGCGGTGAAGACGATGCCGTCCTGCCAGGGCTGGCCGCCATGGGCCAGAGGCACGAGGCCGGCGGCCTTGAGCTTGTCCAGGGCCACGAACAGCTCGTCGAAGTTCTTGGGCTCCTCCGCGATGCCGGCCTTCTTGAAGGCGGCCTTGGAGAACCAGAACCAGGTCATGTTGTGGATGTTGACCGGCGCGGCGTAGTAGTGGCCGTTGACGCGGATGGCGCTCAGCACGGTCTCGGGCAGGAACTTGTCCCAGCCGTCGCGCTTGGCAACGTCGTCGACGTTGTTCAGCAGGCCCTGGTCGACGATGTCGCGGAACTGCTGGGTGGTGTTGAACTGGGCCGCGGTGGGCGGGTTGCCGCCGGCAATGCGGTTGATGGCCACCGAGCGGGCCTGCTCGCCCAGGGCGACGGCAGTGTCTACCCAGATGCCGCCCTGGGCCTTGTAGGCCTCGGCCAGGGTCTTGGCGGCGGCGGACTCGCCGCCGGAGGTCCACCAGTGGATGACCTCCGCCTTCAGGGGTTCAGCGGCGTTGGAAGCGGTTGCAGCCAGCAGCGCAACCGTGGCCAGGGCATGGCGGGGGAACTTCATCTTGTCTCCGGATCTTGTGGGGCAGCGAGCGCAGTTTGCCCCGCCACGGCTGAACGCGCCTGAGGGAGGACCCTGTAATATTTCATTTAGAAACCGCCTGTACCCTTTAACAAACGCCTGCTTAGGCGTTAATTATTCGTTCAGGAACTGGCTGTACCAGAGGCCGCTGTCCTTCAGGATGCGCTTCTGCGTCGCGTAGTCCACATAGGCGATACCGAAGCGGCGCAGATAGCCTTCGGCCCATTCGAAGTTGTCCAGCAGGCTCCAGGCGAAATAGCCCTTGACCGGCACGCCGGCGGCCATGGCCTGCTTCAATGCAGCCAGATGGCGCTGCAGATAGGACAGGCGCTCCTTGTCGTGCACGCGACCTTCGGGCGTCAGCACGTCCTCGAAAGTGGAACCGTTCTCGGTCAGCTGGATGACGGCCGGGTTGTAGTCGCGCTGGATGCGGGTCAGCAGGTCGACCAGCCCTTGCGGCGAAACCTCCCAGCCGAAACCGGTGCGCTCGACCCCCTCCTTCTCGACGAGGCTGGCGCGCATCGGGCCACCCGCCGGATCGTTCTTGACCATCTCGGGGAAGTAATAGTTCACGCCCAGGAAGTCGGTCGACGTCGCGATGGCGTCCAGGTCGCCGGCGAACACGGTAGGCGCGGCGTCGCCGATCAGCTCCAGCGTGTCCGCCGGATAGCCGCGGCCGAACAGCGGATCGAGGAACCAGCGGTTGCGCAGGCCGTCGTGGCGCTTCAGCGCGGCAAGATCCTCGGCACTGTCAGACGCCGCCGTGATGGGATGCAGGCTCAACGTGATGCCGACCTGGGCATCGGCCGAGTTCTTGCGGATGACCGGAATCGCCAGACCATGGGACAGCAGCACATGGTGGCAGGCCTGCATCGCATCAGCCAGGCTGCTGCCGCCCGGCGCATGGATGTTCTCCCAGTAGCCCATCATGCAGGAGCACCAGGGTTCGTTGTGGGTGATCCAGTGCTTGACACGGTCGCCCAGGCGGCGGGTGACGACGTCGGTGTACTCGAGGAAGGCGCTCACGGTGTCGCGCGAGGTCCAGCCCCCTTCGTCCTGCAGCACCTGCGGCAGGTCCCAGTGGTAGAGGGTTGCCCAGGGGTCGAGACCGCGTTCCAGCATGCCGTCCACCAGCCGATCGTAGAAAGCCAGCCCCGCTTCGTTCACCGCACCGCGGCCGTTCGGCAGGATGCGCGGCCAGGCGATGGAGAAGCGGTAGGCGTTGACGCCCAGGCCCTTGGCCATGTCCAGGTCCTGGGGGAACAGGTGGTAGTGGTCGCAAGCCACCAGGCCGTCGCTGCCGTCGCGGATGCGGCCTGGCTGGGCGCAGAAGCGGTCCCAGATGGACTCACCCTTGCCGTCCTCGCGGCCGGCGCCCTCGATCTGGAAGGAAGAAGTGGACACGCCCCAACGGAAGTCGGCGGGGAAGTCTTTGCGGGTCGGGGCGTTGTGGGAGCTCATGCTTCGGATGTGAGGGCGCCGGCCACGGGGACCGGCGCGGGGTCAGGGAACAAGAAAAGCGGTCAGAACTTGTAGGTGCCGCCGATCAGGAACTGGCGGCCGTAGGACGTGTAGCGCTCGGGCAAGGTCGCCAGCGGGTCGACGGAGCCGGTGGAGACACCCACCCTCGTGCGGTAGGGCTCGTCGTTCAGATTGTTGACCTGCAGCGTCAGCGACAGGCCCTTCAGCGGGCCGGACTCGAAGGAATAGCCGATCTGGGCGTCGATATTGGTCTCGCTGGAGATCATGCTGGGCACGTTCTCGCCGAAGGTGCCCCGCACCGTCGTCACGAAGGGCGAGCGGTGGCGGCTGCCGATGCGGGCCGAGAGGCCATTGCGCTCGTAGTACAGCGTGATGCTGCTCACCGAACCCGAGAGCCCATCCAGAGGCTTGGTCAAATCGTTGGCCTCATGCAGCGAACTGCGGGTCTTGGAATAGCTCGCCTGCACACCGATGCCTTCCAGCGCCGGGCTGACCAGCGAACCATCCAGCGTGCCGCTCAGCTCCGTGCCGGCAATCATGCCGCCCTTGCCATTGGACTGGGTGCTGAGTGTGCCGATATTGCTGTAGGGCGTGAAGGCCGTCGGGTTGGGGAAGCCGGTGAAGTCGAAGTCGATGGCCTGCGAGTAGACGAAGTTCTTCAGGTTGCGGTGGAAGGCCGCGGCCGCCAGATAGCTGCGCTTGGTGAAGTAGTGCTCCACCGACAGGTCCACCGCGTCGGCGCGCCACGGCTCGAGCTTGGGGTTGCCGCCGTTGGCCGACCACAGATGCGGCTCCGTCGTGCTGACGCTGATGCCGGCGAAGCCGGCGCGCATGTCTTCCATGTTGGGCCGCGCCAGCACCTTGGCCAGGCCGAAGCGGACCACGGTGTTGGCCGTCAGGTCAGCCGACAGGTTGAGGCTGGGCAGGGTGTCGGTGTAGGTCGCGCCGCCGCTGGCGGGCTGGGTCGTGCTGGTCTTGGAGTCCCACAGCAGGCCATTGCTCATCTGCTTGGCATGCACGACGCGCACGCCCAGGTTGCCGTGGATGGGCAGGCCCCAGTCGAACTCGAAACCGATCTTGCCGTAGGCCGTGGTGACCTTCTCGTGCACCTGCCAGATGCGGCCCGGCGCCTGGTCGGCCGAGGTCGGCACGACGTCGTAGAGATTGAGCGCGCTGGGCAGGTCGAAATTGACCATGCGGATGTTGCTGCCGGCAAAGCTCAGGTCCGTCGGATCACGCAGCAGCGCGGCCGGGATCAGCATGGCGGCGCGGCCGTTCTTGAGGTTGTAGTTGACCTCGGTGCGGTTCATGTCCTTGTCGCGCTCGGAGTAGTTCACGCCACCCTCGACGCTGTTGATCCAGCTGTCGAGGTTGCGGCTCACCGCGAGCTTGAGCGCCTTGAGCTCGTCGCCCACCTTGGGGAACTGGCTGCGGCCGTCCCGGCCCCAGTTGGCGGGGTCGCGCAGGTAGACGTTCTTGGCGTCGGAGAAGTCGAAGTTCGGGGCGAAGGTGGAACGCCCGTCACCGGTGACGATGTTGGCCTGGCCGAGGCTGACGCGGTTCAGCGAGCCCGCCTGCAGCTCCGCGTTCTGCTCCTTGCGCTTGGCCTTGGACCAGCTCAGATCGCCCTCCAGCTTCCAGTCGGCCAGCTTGAGTTCGTTGTTCCAGCCCACCGAGCGGATGTCGTCCTGGCGCTTGTTGAAGGTCGTCAGCGCCACCGGCGTCGTGTCGTTGACGATGCCGCTGGTGATGATCTTGTCGCCGTTGACCACCGTCGTCTGGGCATTGCTCCAGGTCGCGCCCGACCAGGTCGACATGTCCGACATCACCGTGCGACGCGCCTCGGTCTGGTCGAACTTGGAGTAGTAGAGGTCCAGCGTGCTGTGGAAGCCGTTGCCAGGCTTGTATTCCAGTACCCCCATCAGGCCGTCGCGCTTCTGGCGCGAGGAGGCGGCACCCAGCTCGAAGCCCTGCAGCGCCACGGCGTCCAGCGGCGCACCCGGCAGCGGCGCGCCCCAGTTGTTGGTGTTGGCCCACCACCAGCTCTTGTAATGCTTCTCCTGGCTGGGCGAATCCAGATGCGCGAAGCCGATGGCCGCGCCCCAGGTGCGGTCGGTGGACTGCGTCACATACGAGGCGCTGAGGCGGTTGCCCATGCCCGAGATCTCCGGGTTCAGCGAGCCATTGGAGTTGCGCTCGGCACGCGCGCCGATGACGGCCTGCGTGCCATCGATCTCCAGCGGGCGCAGCGTCATCATGTTGATGGTGCCCGACAGGCCCTGCGTCGACAGGCTGGGCTCGGCGGTCTTGTAGACGGTGGCCTTGTTGATCAGCTCCGACGGGAACTGGTCGAACTCCACCGAGCGGTTGTCGCCCGTGCTGACGATCTCGCGGCCGTTCAGCAGCGTCACGCCATAGCGCGGCGCCATGCCGCGGATGCTGAGCACCGAGGCACGCCCGCCCACGCGCTGGGCCGTCAGGCCCGGCAGGCGCGACAGCGCATCGGCGATGGACACATCGGGCAGCTTGCCGATGTCTTCGGCCGAGATGGCCTCGACGATGGACTCGGCATTGCGCTTGGTGCTGATCGAGGACTCGAGGCTGGCGCGAAAGCCCGTGACCGTGACGGTCTCGAGCTTCTGCTCGCCGGCCTGAGCCTGGGCCTGGGCCAGTGCCAGCCCGGGTGCGCCCAACAGACCGACGCACAGGGCGACGGGCGTGAGGCGGTTGCGCCGCTGGGGCGAAGTTGGGGCGATGGCGCGCGCTGCCGCACGCTGGGCTTGCTTGGGCATTTCTTTCGTCTCCTGGTTCGTCTTGTTCGCTGCTCGGCCGGCTTTTTGGTCGCCACCTCGCCGCTCTCTGGCGGTGTCGATGACGTAAAGTGGAACCGGTTCCAAACGCGGCGCAAATCTAATGCGGCACAGTCGGGGCTGTCAATCTCGTCGGCCCGGGGGTTGACGTTTTTTTGCTTCACCTACTACTGTCGCGGCCGCAACCGAAGATGACGATGACGCGCAAACCCCTTCCCTTTCTCCTCGCCGCGGCCCTGTTGACGGCCACCACGGCGGGCGCCAGCGAAACCGATTCCATCGTGCAGGCCTGGCCCGCCCGCAAGCCGGTGCGCGACGCCGCGCTGGAGGCCCGCGTCGAGGCCGCGCTGAAGGGCTTGAGCCTGCGCCAGAAGATCGGCCAGATGACCCAGCCCGAGATCCGCGCGATCACGCCGGACGAGGTGCGCGAGTACGCCATCGGCACCATCCTGAACGGCGGCGGCGGCTGGCCGGGCCAGGACCGCGCGGCCACGCCGGCGCAGTGGCGTGAGCTGTCGGAGAAGTTCCAGGCCGCGGCCCTGCAGGCCACGCCGGGCATCCCGCTGATCTGGGGCACGGACGCCGTGCACGGCCACAACAATGTGCGCGGCGCCACGCTGTTCCCGCACAACATCGCGCTGGGCGCGACGCGCGACGCCGACCTGGTGCGCGACATCGGCCGCGCCACCGCGCGCGCCATCCGCGCCTCGGGCCTGCACTGGGCGTTCGCGCCGACGCTGGCCGTCGTGCAGGACGTGCGCTGGGGTCGCACCTATGAAAGCTTCAGCGTCGATCCGGCGCTGGTGCAGCGCCTGGGCCAAGCCTCGGTCGAAGGCCTGCAGGAAGGCATGAAGGACGGCCGCGGCGTGCTGGCGACAGCCAAGCATTTCATTGGCGACGGCGGCACGCGCCGCGGCATCGACCAGGGGGTGACCCAGGCCTCGCCGACAGCGCTCGCCGACGTGCACGGCGCCGGCTACCTCGGCGCCCTGGATGCCGGCGTGCTGACCGCCATGACCTCCTTCAGCAGCTGGACTGACAGCGCTGGCTATGTCGACCACGGCAAGATGCACGGCAACCAGATCCTGATGACCGGCGTGCTGAAGCAAAGGCTGGCCTTCGACGGTCTCATCGTCAGCGACTGGGACGGCGTCGGCCAGGTGCCCGGCTGCCGCAATGACGACTGCCCGGCGGCCATCAATGCCGGCATCGACGTCGTCATGGTGCCCTTCCACTGGAAGGCCTTCTTCAACAACACGCTGCGCGCCGCCGAGCAGGGCCGCATCCCCATGGCCCGCATCGACGATGCGGTGCGTCGCATCCTGCGCGTGAAGTTCAGCATCGGCATGCAGCCGGCCGTGCCGGCCACGGTGGAGGCGCTGCAGGCGCCCGAACTGGCGCGCCGCGCGGTGCGCGAGTCCCTGGTGCTGCTGAAGCACAAGCCCGGCCTGCTGCCGCTGAAAGGCACGGCACGCGTGCTCGTCGTCGGCGCCGCGGCCGACAGCCTGTCCCACCAGGCCGGCGGCTGGAGCGTGACCTGGCAGGGCCGCGACACGAGCAATGTCGACTACCCCCAGGGCACCTCGCTGCTGGCCGCGCTGCGCCAACGCCTGGGCACGGCCAACGTCACTTTCGATGCCGACGGCTCCAGGAACGATCCGAAGAACTTCGACGCCGTCGTCGCCGTGCTGGCCGAGACGCCCTATGCCGAGGGCGAGGGCGATGTGCGCATCACCGAGAACCTGCGCCACAGCCGCCGCCAGCCCAAGGACCTGGCCGTGCTGCAGAAGGTCGCCGGCCGCGGCGTCCCGGTCGTCACGCTGCTCTACTCGGGCCGGCCGCTCTATGTGAACGACCTCGCCAACCAGAGCGACGCCTTCATCGCCGCCTGGCAACCCGGCACCGAAGGCGCGGGCCTCACGGACGTGCTCATCGCGCCGGCCGACGGCAAGAGCTGGCCCGGCTTCACTGGCCGCCTCTCCTTCCCCTGGCCGGCCGGCCCCTGCCAGTTCAGCGCCCACGAGGCCAAGCCCTGGTGGCCGGTCGGCGGCGGCCTGAGCGGCAAGGAGACCCACGTAAACACCAAGCCCCTTCCCGAGCCAGCAGACCCCCAGCCCATCTGCCCCCTGTGATTCAATCCGCCCCAGAAAAAGCAGAGGGCGAATGGCAACGATCAAGGATGTAGCGCGGCTGGCCGGCGTGGGCGTGGGCACCGCGTCGCGCGTCATCAGCGGAAACGGTTCCGTTGCGCCGGCCACGGCCGAGCGCGTGCGCAAGGTCATCGCCCAGCTGAAGTTCCGGCCCTCGCACACGGCGCGGTCGCTGGGCGCCGGCACGTCCAAGCTGATCGGCGTCTACATCCCCTTCCTGCGCGGCACCTACTACACGCCCATCCTGCGCGTCATCGACACGGTGCTGCGCACCCAGGGCCTGCACATGGTGGTGGCCTTCGGCGAGGGCATCGAGGACGAGCGCGTCGAGACCAACGACGGCATGCGCTTCCTGCTGGACCGCGACTGCGACGGCCTCATCGTGCTGTCCAACGCCATGCAGGACGAGGACCTCAAGGCCCTGGGCCCGGCGGCGCGCCAGGTCGTCGTGCTGAACCGCCACTTCGACCGCATCAAGGACCAGTGCTTCACGGCCGACCACGTGCAGGGCGGCGTGCAGGCGGCGCGTGCGCTGCTGCAGCACAAGCACAAGGACATCGCCATCGTCTCCGGCCCGACGACCTCGCCCGACAACGTGGCGCGCCTGAATGGCTTCCTGGGGGAGCTGGCGCTGCGCGGGCTGGACACGGCCAAGATCCTGACCGTGCCCGGCGACTTCTCCAACCAGGCCGGCTGGGATGCCGCCGAGGTGCTGCTCAAGCTCAAGCGCCTGCCGACGGCCGTCTTCTGCGCCAACGACGAGATGGCCATCGGCCTGCTGGCCCATTTCCAGGAGCGCGGCGTGTCGGTGCCGCACGAGGTTTCGGTGCTCGGCTATGACGACTCGCCCAGCGCCGAATTCGCCGCGCCCCGCCTCACCTCGGTGCACGTCCCCAGCCACGAGGTGACGCTGGCGGGCCTCAACTGGCTGCTCAACCGCTGCTATGGGCAGGAGCTGCCGGTCACGCGGCAGTTCGACATCTCCGTCACCTGGCGCGCCTCGGTAGCAGCACCCCCTTCCCGCAAGCGAAGCTGAGGCCACAATCCGGCTTGGTAACTTTTCACCAAACCGGATTCTTAGCCCTCATGTCCCTCCGCGGACGGCCGGGCGCCATCGATATGTCCCACCGCGTCCTGACCGGCATCACCACCACCGGCACCCTGCATCTCGGCAATTACGTCGGCGCCATCCGCCCGGCCATTGAAGCCAGCCGCGCGCCCGGCGTGGAGAGCTTTTTCTTCATGGCCGACTTCCACGCGCTGATCAAGTGCGACGAGCCGGACCGCCTGGCCCATTCCAGCCGCGCCATCGCCGCCACCTGGCTGGCCGCCGGCCTCGACCCCGAGCGCGTCACCTTCTACCGCCAGAGCGACGTGCCCGAGATCCCGGAGCTGACCTGGCTGCTGACCTGCGTGACCGCCAAGGGCCAGATGAACCGGGCGCATGCCTACAAGGCCGCCGTGGATGCGGCCGTCGCCGCCGGCGAGGAGCCGGACGCCAACGTCAGCATGGGCCTGTTCAGCTACCCGGTGCTGATGGCGGCCGACATCCTGATGTTCAACGCGCACAAGGTGCCCGTCGGCAAGGACCAGGTCCAGCACATCGAGATGGCGCGCGACGTCGCCCAGCGCTTCAACCATCTGTTCGGCCAGGGCAAGGAGCTGTTCACGCTGCCTTCAGCCGTGACCGACGCGGAAATGGAGCTGCTGCCCGGTCTGGACGGCCGCAAGATGAGCAAGAGCTATGACAACGTCATTCCGCTCTTCGAGGGCGGTTCCAAGGCGCTGCAGGACGCGGTCGCGCGCATCGTCACCGACAGCAAGCTGCCCGGCGAGCCCAAGGACCCGCAGGGCCAGGCCCTGGTCACCATCTACGACGCCTTCGCGACGACCGAGCAGCGCGCCGCCTTCCGTGCCGCCCTGCGCGGCGGCCTGGGCTGGGGCGAGGCCAAGCAACAGCTCGTCGCGCTGATCGAAGGCCAGATCGGGCCGATGCGCGAGCGCTATGCCCAGCTGATGGCCCACCCCGAGCAGCTCGAGGCCATCCTGCAGGCCGGCGCCGCCAAGGCCCGTGCCATCGCCGTGCCCTTCCTGAAGACCTTGCGCGAGGCCTGCGGCCTGCGGCCCTACACGTCGACAGCGGCCACGGCGGCCGCCAAGACCGAGAAGGCCGCCCTGCCCGTTTTCAAGCAATACCGCGAGGCCGACGGCAAGTTCTACTTCAAGCTGCTGTCCGCTGGCGGCGAGCTGCTGCTGCAGAGCAGCGGCTTCGAGCAGGGCCGCGACGCCGGCCAGTGGGTGGCGCGGCTGAAGCGCGAAGGCTCCACAGCCTTGACCGCCGATGCGCCGGTGCAGCGCGAGGCCAGCGAAGCCGACGTCGCCGCCGCCCTGGCCGCTTTCCAGGAAGACTGACGTGGCCGACGTCACCGAACTGCTCATCGGCACGTCGCGGGGTGACCCCGCGGCGCTGCAGCAGCTGTATGCGCTGCTCTACCCCGAGATCAAGCGCGTGGCCCGCATCCGCCTCGCGCAGTGCGGCCCCAACGGCCGGTCGGCCGGCCTGGACACCACGGCGCTGGTGCACGAGGGCTTCCTGCGCATGGCCGACCAGCAGGGCCTGCAGGGCGACACGCGCGGCCAGTTCTTCGCCTACATCGGTCGCGTGCTGCGCTCCGTCGTCATCGACCACCTGCGCACCGAAGGCCGCGACAAGCGCGGCGGCGACGCCGTCATGGTCACGCTGTCCGCCGCCAGCGACGTGGCCGCGGTGCAGAGCCAGGCCGTCGACATGGTCGGCCTGGACCAGGCGCTCAACCGCATGCGCGAGCTCGACAAGGGCCTCTACGAGCTCATCGAGATGATCGGCTTCGCCGGCCTGTCCATCGCCGAGGTGGCCGAATTGCGCCAGCTGTCCACGCGCAGCATCAACCGCGAGCTGCTGAAGGCCCGGGCCCTGCTCCAGGAGCTGCTCGGAGACAAACCCAACACGGTCTACTGATTGAGCGCCGCGCAGGGCCGCCCCAAGCAAGCTCGCTCCCGCTTGGCGGGACAGCGCGTAGCGCGAAGGGTGCATCAATGAATTCCGGCTTGCAGGCCGACGACTGGCAGCGCCTGTCCACGCTGTTCGACGAGCTCGCCGAACTGCCCGCCGCGGAACGCCTGGGCCGCCTTGCCGCCATCGAGCCGCGCGAGTTCGCCGAACGCCTGGCGCGCATGCTGGCCTCGCTGCCCGACGACGACGCGACGGTGCTCGTCGCGCAGCCGGACTTCGACGCCCATCTGGCGCGTGCGCTGGCCGAGCCCGCGGTGCTGCCAGCGCCCCAGCCGGGTGACCGCTTCGGCGCCTGGTGCCTGGCCGAGCTGCTGGGCGAAGGCGGCATGGGCCAGGTCTGGCGGGCCGAGCGGGCCGACGGCCTCTACCAGGGCGAGGCCGCCATCAAGCTGCTGCGCGACGACCTCGCCAGCCCCGGCCTGGCCGCCCGCTTCGCCCGTGAACGCGCGCTGCTGGGCCGGCTGACCCACCCCAATATCGCGCGGCTGCTGGACGCCGGCGAGCAGGACGGCCGCGCTTATCTGGTGCTGGAGTACGTCGCCGGCCGCACGCTGTCCGAGCATGTGCGGGCGCACGAGCTGCCGCTGGCGGCGCGCGTGAAGCTGCTTGTCGAGGTGGCCCGCGCCGTCGAGCATGCCCACGCCCAGCTCATCGTGCATCGCGACCTCAAGCCCAGCAACGTCATGCTGGACGAGAGCGGCTGCACCAAGCTGCTGGACTTCGGCATCGCCGGCCTGCTGGACGACTCCGGCCAGCAGGCCGACCACCAGCTCACCATGGTCACGGGCCGGCGCCTGACGCCCGCCTACGCGGCGCCCGAGCAGATCACCGGCGAGCCGGTCGGCGTTGCCAGCGACATCTATTCGCTGGGCGTCATGCTCTACGAGCTCGCCAGTGGCGAACTGCCCTTCGGCCAGCGCGGCCTGAGCCGCACGGCGCTGGAGCATGCGGTGCTGCACGGCGCGCCGCGGCGCATCTCGCGCACGACCGGCACCACCATGGACGGCGAGGGTGGCGGCCGTGGCGCCGGGCCCGGCCGGCCGGCCGATGCCGAGCGCGCCGCCGGCGACCTCGAGGCGGTCGCCGCCAAGGCCCTGCGCCGCAACCCGGCCGAGCGCTATGCCAGTGCCGGCAGCCTGATCGACGACCTGGAGCGCTGGCTGGCCCAGCGCCCGGTCAGCGTGCGCGCCGAAGACTGGCGCCACCGCGCCCACCTCTGGGCCCGGCGCAATGCGGCCCTGGCCGTCGGCGCGACGCTGGTGTTCGCGGCGCTGAGCGCCGGCCTGGCCGTCAGCCTGTGGCAGCGCCGCGAGGCCCAGGCCGCGGCACACCAGAGCGAGGCGGTCACGCGCTACCTGACCGAGCTGCTGTCCACGGCCAACCCCGACCGCCACGGCGGCCACATCCCGACCATCTTCGAGGTGCTGGAGAAGAGCCGCACCGAGCTGCGCCAGCGCTTCGCGGGCGACGACCTGACGTATTCCCGCGTGCTCGACGTCATGGTGGCCACCTACTCGGACATGAACCGCCACGACATCGCCATCCCGCTGGCGCAGGAGCTGATCAGCGTCAGCGCCCGGCATTGGGGCGAAGACGAAGAGCACACGCTGATCGCCAAGCTGCGCCTGATGCGCATCTACACGGCCCTGAACGCGCCGCTGGAGGTCATCGCGCTGGGCGAGCCCCTGCTGCCCGCCTTCTCCGCGGCACAGGCCGGCACGCCGCTGGAGGACGAGTACGAAAGCCTGCTCTACATGCTGCTGGTGGCCTACGGCGGCGCCGCGCGCTTCGCCGACGCCGAGGCCATCCACGCCATCGCCTGGCCCATGGTGCAGCGCTTCTACAAGCCGACCGACTACGAGTACCCCTACTACAACACCTACCTCTACCAGCTGCGCCTGGCGCAGGGCCGGCTGCTGGAAGCCGAGCAGCTGATCGAGGCCACGCGGGCCTCCTGGGCCACCGCACCGGCCCACCGCGCCCGCTTCGTGCAGCGCTCGCGCCAGCATCTGTGGAATATCCAGGCCCGCCTGGGGCGGCCCGAAGGCAGCGTCGACAACGCCCGCCAGCTGATCGCCGACATGGACACCCTGCTCGGCCCCGGCAACTCCAGCAGCCAGCGCATGCGGGCCGACCTGGCGCGTCATTTCGTCGAGCGGGGCGACTATGCAGCCGCCGTGCTGGTGCACGAGGACATGGCCAACCGCCTGCCGCCCGAGGCCGCCCGGCACCCGGCGCTGCGCCTGCCGCGCGAGAGCGCCGCCCTGCTGGCCCGCGCCCTGGCCGAG